>NZ_QOSD01000036.1:0-65401 GCF_008368905.1 Bacillus sp. SH5-2 | reverse complement strand
TCAACTAATAATCAGTGGGGATGAAGAAAACCCCCACTGATTAAAGTTTCACTTTATTTTTTACGACTGAAGGAAGGAGGGGAACGTATGGCGGTGTACCGTAATGTGAGGGTGAACTTTTGGCAAGATGAATTTATTTTAGAATTAACATCAGAAGAGCGTTATTTTTACATATATTTGCTAACGGGTACGAAAACGAAGCAATGTGGAATTTACATGTTACCGAAGCGTTTGGCAGAGCTTGAAACAGGTTACAGTATGGAAACTGTTGAGAAGTTGTTGAACCGCTTTGTTGAATACGGAAAGATTTTATACGATACAGAAACGAAAGAGCTATACATAATAAATTGGCTACATTATAACCCTATTTTAAATACGAATGTAGAGAAGTGCGTGTTACGTGAGTTAAAGGCTGTGAAAAGTAAAGAGTTCATACATATGTTTTTACGTAAGTGTCTTGAAGAAGAATGGAAGATTCCATTATTACTGCAGCATTTTGGTATGCCGAAAGAGGAGGATAATAGTAGTTTACAAGCAGTTGTGGAAGAGGAAGAAGATGTGGAAGTTATAGAAACGGTGGAAGAGACTACTTCGCATAGTGAAGTGTATAAATTTTACGAGCAAAATATAAGTAGTTTATCTCCATATATTGTGAAGGAATTGAAGGAATGGATACAAAGACTTTCAGGAAGTGCGGTACTAGAGGCACTTAAAGTTGCGTTTGAACATAATAAGCGAACGCTCGCTTATGTGAAGGGGATTTTGAGGAATTGGTGTAGCGAATATGGTGAAGAGCAGTGTGTAATGGGAAGTTTAGAGAGAAGGAGAAGTGTTTTGAGTAGTGTATTTTAATTTACATGAATTTAACATAGAATGTATGTTCGTTTTTGTGGATTTTATGCTATACTACCATTAAATAAGGGTATTTTTATAGTAGATAAAAAGATGCGGGGGAAGAGAGTTTGACTACTAGTACATCTCAGTTGTTTCAATATATTCATATGACAAAAGAGCAGGAACAATTATCACTGCTATATTTACAGACAAAAGAAGAAGAGATTTTGAAAGATATTCAATTAACGACAATTCGAGATCAAAGAAGAGGCGATTTTGCTGAGCGATTTATAAATGATTTTAGAAAAGTGCATAAGCAAGATCCAGCTTTCTTACGATTATTTTATTATTTGTTAGGGGAGCAGTTGTTAAATGTTCTTATAATAAGGTTTAAATATGTGGATTTTTCTAATATGAAGATGTATTTAGAAAAAAGTGACCTTCCTTTAGATAAACTTGTAGGGAGCGCATGTAAATATTTAACTAATATTTCAAGTTATGTGGATGAAGCGTATGTTTTTCTTCGAGAATTAATAAGCGAGAATCCGAACTATATAGAAGAGCAGCTGTCAGCATTATCATCAAAGCAGCAATTATCATTACTTCTCGTAATGTTCGAAGTAGATTATGAGCGATTCCGTACATACAGTTCTTTATTGGATGAGAGATTAGAAGAACATACTGAATTTATATTGAATTTGAATGGAGAAAAGGAAAAGGTTGAAGCAGCTAAAGGGTATATAAAAGGTGAAAGTGATAGGGAAGTATTTTTAGGTGGAAATTTACCAGAATATATTTGGCGACTGTTATTTAGTATTCATAAATATTCAAATGTTGTGAGGCGATATGTTGAAATTGTAGCGAAGAAAAATGTCTGGGCTTTTATGAACTATGCAACGCGTTACGTGTGTCAAGCTCTCGGTCAGCCTCAAAACTACAAAAGAACAGGTAGTGTAAATAAGAAAACGTATGAAGAAATTCAAAGTTTTTGTAAACAGTTTTGGATTTCTGAGGAAAGGTTTTTTGCGCACCGCCTGAGGCAACATGATTTGAATAGTGCAGACTTTTGTAAGACGTATGAATATGAATTGCTATGCTTTATGTTAGAAGAAAATCATGAATTTGTTCAGCGTACTTTGCAGTATGTGAGTAAGATTAATTATCTCATCATCGCAAGAACGTTAGCTGAACAAGGACATGAGTTAAATAGAGGGAAAATGCGAGAAGAATTTTTTGTTGCTACTTTGCAACTTAAGTTGTCTACGGTGCGGGATACGTATCGTGATTATTTACTCGGGAAATTGTCATTTGATGAAATGAAGCAAATACTTAAAAACCCGAAATATAGAAATATGTATTGGGATATGCCAGTTTTAGAAGTTGTACTTCTTTGGGATATAGATGATGTGGCAAAAAGAGAAGCTGCACTCACTCTGCAATTTGGAGATGTATATGGTGTTTATTTATATGAACTTCTGTATGAATGTTCAGCTAGAGGGATAGAACCAGAACAAATAATAGAAGATCTACTTTCTTACGGGCTAAGTAAGGAAAAGTTGATCGATTATTCAGTTGAGCAAGTCTCACATTATGTAGAAGAGAGAAATAAAGCGAAGGAAGCGCTCGTTACAATCATTGTAAAAGAACAGGCATACATAATGGAACGATTTGATACGTATTCTGCTGAGGCAAAAGCGTATATTTTGAATGAATTAGCAAGAGATAACAAGGTTGAAATACGTCCGGTTTTAATTAAAAACTTAGGTGATTCATCTAAAAAATTACGTAAGTCTATAGTTGAACTGCTTTCAAAAGACATAGAAGCGGCAGAATATGTAGCGGTTGAACTGAATCATAAAAAGAAAATTGTTCGTGAAAATGTGATGAAAATACTAATAGAGTATAAGGTTGAAAAATATGTGCAACTTGTACAGGAAGCGTTGAAAGAAAAGAAGAATGCCTCTTTGGCCGAGAAGTTTGCTCCGTTACTTGAAGTGGGGAGAAACTCAGAAAATATAGAAGAACTTTGTGGCCGTATAGTAACGGAACAAAAAAGAAATTCACTTTTGCAATTGATTGGGGATGAACCACAAATCCGTCTTCGTGACTCTAATGAAATTGCCGATGCCACAATTCCATTAGCTTATTTACAACAGTACATGTCAGATTCTGTCATCGAGAAGAAAGAGGCAGCTGAAGTAATTGGGAGTACTTTAAATGAACAGGATTTGAAAGAATATGTGCAAGCAATATATCAAATATGGATTTCTAAAGATGCAGATGTGAAGAAACGCGGAATCCTTTCGTTATATGGCATGTATAGTGATGACGAAATGGTCGGCATACTGAAAAAGCAAATTGATGAATGGGTATTTGATATGAGAGGAAAGATTGCCGCAGATGCTGTTCGCGCTCTGGGCTTGTCATCCTCTAAGCTTGCACTTATGTCTATTCATGCAATGGCATTTAAATATAAACATAAGCAAGTGCGTAATGCGGCAAAAGAGGCGTTAAGTCTTGCTGCAAAAACACGTGGTATAACAGAGGAAGAGCTGGAAGATCAACTGGTTCCGGACCTTGGCTTTACTATACGTGGTGAAAAGACGATTGATTTTGGAATTCGGAGTTTTACGGCCATATTAACTGCAGAGTCAAAATTTGAATTGGAGACAGAAGAAGGAAAACGCATGAAGTCACTTCCGAAGCCGAATGCAAAGGATGATATAGAAAAAGCTGAAGAAGCTAAGAAAGAGTTATCCACTTTAAAGAAAGAGCTTCGAGGTGCTCTTTCCATGCAGAAACAACGTTTGGAAGCTGCTCTATCACGAAAGCGCTATTGGTCATACGATTCGTGGAAGTCGGTATTTCTGGAGAATCCAATTATGAAGCAATTTGCAACTTCACTTATTTGGGGTGAATATACGGAAGGAAAGTTAGTGGAAATGTTCCGTTATGCGGAGGATGGTACGTTTTACTCAATGATAGGAGGAAATCATGCACTTTCGTCTGGTACGGTTATCGGTTTCGTTCATCCGTTAGAATTGTCAGAAGAGGAAAAAGCGTTATGGAAAGAGCAACTGGAACAATCGAAAATTGTCCAACCGTTCTTACAAATAGAACGTCCAGTATTTGTAGTAGAGGAAAATGATAAGATTACTGTTGAGAGATTTGGTGGTATTTTATTAAATGGGCGTTCGTTATTCGGTAAGATGACGAAGCTTGGATGGATTCGCGGATCAGTTCAAGATGGCGGCGTGTATTATGCGTTTTATAAAGAAGATACTCGCACTGGATTAGGGGCAGAGCTTTCATTTAGCGGAGCGCCGATTGGCTATGAAGACGAAGAAGATATATGTGTGTATGATATTGAATTTTATAAAGCAGGTACAGTAAACCGAGGTTCATATGAATATGATGAAATTGATGATGAAAGACGTATTGTGCCAAAAGAAGTAGATAAGTATTTCTTTAGTGAAATATTATATGATGTACAATTAGCGACCAATTCAAATCTTGGTCATAATGAAAGCTGGCGTAACAAACGATAAAAAAACCCCTTCATTTGTAGGAAAATGAAGGGGTTTTTCAACTTTTCTAAAAGGTTCTTTCAAAATAGAAGCGAATAGTTTGAGAAAGGAGGGGGTTATATGGAAGTCGTCATAAAGAAGAAACGAACGAGAGGTAAGAAAATTTTTATATGGTCTAGTAGTATCGTTCTTTTGTTAGTTATTTGTACAGTGATTTTTTTGAACATATATACGCTTAGATCTGTGCCAAAGATAGATGGAACGATAAAGCTAGCGGATTTACAACGTGCCGTTACGGTGAAACGCGATAGTAAAGGTGTGCCGCATATTAAAGCGGAAAATGCACATGATTTATATTTTTCGCAAGGGTATGTACAAGCGCAAGATCGTTTGTTTCAAATGGATTTAAGTAGAAGGCAGGCTTCTGGGATGTTAAGTGAAGTTGTAGGGGAAGCAGCTGTTGATCGAGATAAGTTGTTTCGAACGCTCGGTTTAAGGCGAGCAGCCGAAGCGTCTGTTAGTCAATATGATGGAGAAGCGAAAGATGCTCTGCAGTCATTTGCTGATGGGATAAATGCTTTTATACGTGAGGCGAAAGAGGAAAAGAAATTGCCGGTCGAGTTTACTATATTAGGTTATGAGCCTGCTGAATGGTCAATTGTAGATTCTTTAACGATTGGAAAGTATATGGCGTTTGATTTAGGCGGACATTGGCACGGACAGGCGTTTCGATATTGGGCGCTGAAAAATCTACCGAAAGAGCAAGCAAATGAGCTATTTCCTACATATCCGAAAGATGCACCTAGATTGCTAGCTGAACTGAAAAATACAAATGTGGATGTAGCACAAAGTTTTGCAAAAACAATCATTCCACCAGAGTTTAATGGTAGTAATAACTGGGTTATAAGCGGTGAGAAGAGTGCGTCTGGTAAGCCGATTTTAGCAGATGATCCTCATCTATCTCTTGCGACACCTTCTATTTGGTATCAATCACAACTTGAAATGAAAGATTTACATGTAAGTGGCGTTATTTTTGCGGGAGTACCAGGTGTTATTTTAGGACACAATGACAAAATAGCATGGGGCGTTACGAATACTGGTCCTGATGTGCAAGATTTATATATTGAGAAGCGAAATCCTAAAAATGAAAATGAATTTCTGTATAACGATAAGTGGGAAAAAGCTACCGTTGTTGATGAATCTATTAAAGTAAAAGGCGGGAAAACAATTCCGTATAACGTGACGGTTACGAGGCACGGTCCAGTTATTTCAGAGTTTGCGGATAAAGGAAAAGAGAAAACGAAAACAGTATTTGCTTTGAAATGGACTGCATTGGAACCGTCAGCTGAGCTAAAGGCTGTATTAAATATGAATAAAGCGAAAGACTGGAATGAGTTTGAAACGGCACTTCAAGATTTTCATACACCAACTCAAAACTTTGTGTTTGCATCAAACGACGGCACAATTGCTTATAAAGCGAATGGAAATATACCAGTGCGTAAAAAAGGTGATGGTAGTCTGCCAGTGCCAGGATGGACAGATGAATATGAATGGGAAGGATATATCCCGTTTGATCAGCTGCCGAAAGTAATCAATCCAAAACAAGGGTTTATTTCAACTGCAAATAATAAAATTGTTGATGATAATTATCCGTACCATATTAGTAATACGTGGGCGCAGCCATATAGGCAAATGCGTATTCAAGAGTTTTTGCAAGAAAAGGAAAAGTATACGGTGAAAGATTTAAAAGAGTTACAGATGGATCAAAAAAACTTATACGGGAAAGAGTTTACTCCTATATTTTTAAAGGAATTAAATAAAGCAGATTTAAATGAAGTAGAGAAAGAAGGAGTAAAACAATTAACAAAGTGGAACTTTTACGATAGTAAAGATGAAGCGGCACCGTTAATTTTCCATTTGCTAATGAAAGAGATTTCAAATACGTTGTTTTCAAAAGAAATACCGAAAGATGTGATGGAGTTATTTGAAGGGAAGTCACAAGTTGTTGATGAATTGATTCGAAAAGAAGTAGCAGGTGAAAAGAGCGCTTGGTTTACAAAATACGGAGGCTTCACAAAAGTTGTGCATACATCGTACGAGAATGTAATGAAGAAATTACAGAAGGAGTATGGATCAGATGTTGGAGAATGGGAGTGGGGCGATTACCATCAACTTGCGTTTACACATCCAATCTCAAAATCATCTAGTATGTTAGCGCTACTTGCATTTAATCGTGAGAAACCAGTTCCAATTGGCGGAAGCCAAGTTACCGTTCAAGCAGCGAGTTACGGTGATAACGGTATTGTAAATCACGGGGCGTCTTGGCGATTCGTTATTGATACGAAAGATATGTCAAACGGTTATCATATCGTAGGACCAGGACAATCGGGACATTTTAGAAGCGATTGGTATCATGATCAAATAGATGATTGGGTAAAGGGCACGTATCATACGACTACATTGAATACGGATGGAATAGAGGGAAAAGTGTTAACTTTACAGCCGAAGTGATGGTATTTCCACTGATGAAAACTTATAAATTAGAACATAAACCATTCCTAAAATAATTTTAAAAGCCTACTATCAGTTAAGTGGATAGTAGGCTTTTGTGTTTTAGAGAATAAGATACAATGATTTTATTATTACAAAACAGTAAGTGTTTTAACATTTACTTATATGATAACGGGTCTTATTTACTATGTTACAAAAGAAACCACACAAAGCGTTCTGTTTCTTTGTTACTCCTTTTTATACACCGCAAAATATTTTGTTATTCAATAATTCCAATTTCTAGAGCCTTTTGAACAGCTTCTTCTTTGTTACGGACTCCTAGCTTTGTATAAGCTGTGGAAGCATAATTTCTGACCGTACCATTCGATAAATATAACCTTGATGCTATGGTAGTGTATCGAAGTCCTTTTGCTACTAGTTGCAATATTTCAATCTCCCTAGCTGTTAACTCATAAGCGGTTGCTTTTGATTGTGGTGTCTCATTTTGCTCATCAAACTTCTCAAATATTTTGTGAGACATTCCCTGATCAATCAGTGTCCCACCTTTGTGAATAAGTCGAATCGTATTAGCTAGTTCCAACGTTTCAATAGATTTGAGTAAAAAACCATCCGCACCGTTGCGAAATGATTCCAACGCCTGTTCGGTATCCTGAAAAGTTGTAAAAATCAATACGCGGATATGTGGCCATTGTTGCTTAATCTTTTTGGTTGCTTCGACTCCATCCATGTGCTGCATATCTAAATCCATAAGTATAACATGGGGTTGAAGGCGTCCACACAAATCGATGGCTTGATTGCCATCCTCGGCCAAACCGACTACATTTAAATCTTCATACCTATCGAGTAGTGTCCTCAAACTTTCCCGAACAAATGGCTGATCGTCTACAATTAACAAACGAATAAGTCCATCTTTTATTTCAGTTTGTCGTGGTATGGTACAAGTAACAAGCATACCTTCATCTGGCTTTGTATATACAGAAAATTGACCTTGCAAATTCATTGCCCGTTCTTTCATCGCATTCATACCGAAGCCTTCCTGCCATTCTACATTTCCTTTTCCATTATCTTGAACTTCTAATCTCGTATATTGTTGTTCAAACTGCAATGAAACTATAATTTCAGTCCCCTGACCATGACGTACTGCATTCGTAAGGGACTCTTGTAAGCAGCGAATGAATGCGATCTTCGCTTGCCGAGACAATTCATATTCCTCTCCGTATGCCCGAAAACTTACATTTACCTGAGCGTGCTCCTGAAATTCGGTTCCAAGATTTTGTAGAGATTGAATCAAGGAAGGCGATTGGCACGGAGAATCCATTTGATGTAGGTAACCTCTTACGTCCTCGATGCTTTTACGTCCCATTTCAAGCAGAGAATCTAGCCTCTGTATACCCATTTCAGTAGCAAGTTCGGTGCGCAACGTTTCCATCCCCATAATAATAGAAGTATAAGCGTGACCAACTGTGTCATGAAGCTCGCTCGACAGCCTGTTCCGTTCTTCTGCTAGTGTAATGCGTTCAATCTGAGACATATATTGCTCAAGTACTGCGTTTTGTTTACGAATTGCTTCATTTTGCTTATGATTGACGATTAATAAATGAAAAGCGAAGCCCATTACATATGCGAATCCATAATAGGTGACCATAACCCAATAGCTATTACTTGGCGCAACCGCACAAAAAATTCCAGTTGTTATAAAAACTGTTATTGGAGCTGTCCAATAATAGGACAAATGCTTACTATTCGCAGCAATTAGAAACACTGATATAAGAAATGTGTTGTAAGCTCCTGGAAATAATGAGGTTAAATATATACATAGTCCACCATACAGCAGTATTTCTGTGAACAAATAATATTTATAATTGAATAGTAAGGCTACCCATGGAACAGAGAAGGCAATAATTTCCCAAAGAATAATAATCCAAAGTGGTAATGTTAAACCATCCTGAAAATTTAATGTAGCTAGAATGATAGACACACTAGCAAGTAGGCGTACCCCTAACATAATCCAATCATACCAAAACCAATACTTAACCATATCTAACAAGTCCTTTACCCCCTAAATAGCCTACCATTTTACTTCCTATATTATAATTTAATCCTTCCTGCCTTATTATACTTTTTAATTTAAAACTACGATACTACTCACAGACTGCAAACTTCTATTGATTTAGTTGCCGAATCATACTACGTGTATAGCCCCCAATTTTCTTTGTCAAACCATCGACTATTCTAATACTTATGGCGGTAAATACTATACCCATAAACATTACAAAGAGTGACTTGGCAAAAGTATCTATTTGTATGAATATAATATTCATATCGATGTATCGATATAGTAGTGGTGCCAACAGGAACATAAGTGGCATTACATAAAAAGTGATTGTACTAATGAGACTGAAAATGCCAATCACAAATTTCTGCATTAACCAATAGACAGCAAACCAAGTGCGACGATCTGTAAGCACTAATTTCACCTGAGTCCAGTTCGATGTATCCATTGTTATACTTCTATCGTAAGAGTCGGTCGAAATATCTGTATAAATTTTCGTCTGTATGCGCTCGAATTGGATAAAGGGTGTGGTAGTCTGTAGTACGCGTATAACTAGTGGAATCCCAACTACCGTAAATGAAAGGGTGAAACTGAATAGCAGAGCTATTAGATAAAAACAAAAATAAAACAATCCTGTAACGAAAGTTAGCAATAAAAAATAACCATTCTGGATGAATCTTGATTTCATAAAGTTCATCGCTCCTATCTATGTAATAACCGAATCATACTGCTTTTTTTGTCATTCTCACTAGTGTAAAAGTGTCATATGACAGTTCTAAATGATGTTAAAAAGGGGAGAGCAGCTTACTTCTGGTTAAAAAAGATGCTTTTATTAATCCTCTACAAAACAATCCCGTTTTTGCAGATGCAAGAACGGGATTGTTTTGTACTTTTATTTAATATGAGATGGACTTGTTTTTCGAATATGAAAAATAATATCAAATTGCTCAAGCAATGATTTATCAAAGTATGCCGATTCGTTCGGGAAGATTTGTCCCCCTATACTTAGTAATGGTCTTTTTGCTTTAACCCATTTCTCTGCTTGTCCTTTAAGGTGACGGTTATCCAATAAAAACATGTTATATGGTACTTTCCCGAGAGTATAATTAAAGCTATTTACATTTTGTGGGATTTCGCGAGTTGTAATCTTACCTCCAGTGGAAGGATCATATTCGCTGTATAAGGTGAAATTTCCCTCCGTAGTTGTACTACCAATTGTGACATAATTATTGTCTAAACGTTCCTTCAAAAACTGCCCCGCAACATAAGGGTATAATTTCTCATCGATAATTCCTTTAGCTATATGAATATTGTGTGCCCATACCATAGTTTTACCACCCAATGCCTCTTGTGCCCACATTGCATGATCGGCCAAGTATTGTTCATGTAGCTTTATCATACTTGGATAGTCGTTAGGGAGCAGCATTGTGGTAAATTTCTCTATTGCACTCGCCGTTGCTTTCGCCCAGATGTACTCGGATGGAATTATTTCTGTGTTGGGTTGCTCATTCTCATCTTTTAGTAATCGGGCTACTCTCTCAGCGTTTGCTTTAAACTTCTCTTTCTTTTCAGGAGCAAGTTTCATATATTCCTGTATACTTCCAGTAAAAGACGACAATTCTTTATAATTTTCTTCTACTTCTGCCAGCAAATCTGGTCGATGCAGCCTTACATAATCAATTACTTTATTAAAGCTACCTTGGTCCAACGCCTTTAAGTCGAGCCCAATAAATTGGATCTTTTTTTTATTGGATGGATCAGCATTATAATCTTTCATCCACTCAATCATGGCTATAATTTCATCAGTAGGATATAACAATTTTAAAAATTCCCTAGGGTTTCCTTTTCCTGTTTGGATATATTCATTTAGCTTTAAGCCGTTTCCCCAATCTTCTTCCATTGCAAAATTCGTAAAACCCATCTCAGTAACCAAATATTTCACAAGGCGAAACTTCATAGTAAAAATTTCAGAGCTTCCATGAGTATTCTCTCCTAATCCTACATATTGTGCGCTCCCAATCATTTTCTTAAGTGGTCTTAGATCATCAAATGGTTTTGACGGTTCTATCGTTTTTAATGGGATAGCCTGTGATTGTATTGATTTAACTATATTTTTTTGGACTGATTGACCTGAATTTTCGACTGCTAACGTTTGAGCATTTCCTACTTCTCCAAATCCTGTGACTAATAAAGCTGTACTAACCATTGCAATCATTTTTTTCTTATTCATCTTTGCCACCTCAATTGAATTATTTTTATAAACAAGATTGATTCATGTACTTGCACGAATCAATTGCCTTAATTCAATTGTTATCTATCCCATATCATATTTTCTAGTTACATATTGTCATAAGGTTAAATTGACACAAGTCATAGGTTAATCATTACACTTTTGTACTATCGGCTATGACAACTTATAAATAATAATTACATTGATGAGTCGCAAGTAAGACTAGATTATGAGTTTGGGAGGGATTTTAAAGATGAATGATCTGTATGCCAAAATATTTTTATTCTAAGTTGTGTCTGTGGAAATGACAAGAAGTAAATTCGATAAACAAGTGAATGAAAGGGGAAGGGCGGATTACAATGATATTACACGCAAAATCGTTCCACAATAAAGATAAAATCCAACGTGCTAAAATAGGACTTCAACTCTTTCTAAGTATCTTAACAATTACTTCTATTATCCTAAATGTAATAGTAATGGTTACTAAAAGTATGCCGCTTATTGTGGTATATATGTTTACCCCAGCATTTTCTTCTATTTTGACTCGCATAATATTGAAAGAAGGGTTTAAAGATGTATCTTTTAGTCTCGGTAACTTAAAGATATGGAAGGGGATTGGTTTTGCTCTATTAATACCTATGATAATATGTGGAATTACTTATTCTATCGCCTGGTTGAGCGGAATTGCGAGGTTTCAGCATCCCGAAGGTGGTATGTTAGAACCAATCTACAATATACTTGGACTTCAGTATTTACCGGCACCATTCAGTTTCATTTATCTAGTAGTATTGAGCGGCGTTTTAGGAAGCTTGCTTAACTTAATCCCAGTTATGGGAGAAGAAATGGGTTGGCGAGGTTATATGCTCACAAGGCTAGTTGATGCAGAGTTTTCACGGCCTATCCTTATTAGTGGATTGATTTGGGCAACGTGGCATGTTCCAATTGTTATTGCTGGTCTATATGTAGAGGGATCATCTGTCCTACTTTCAGTACTTGGCATCTATTTTTGTATTGTACCATTCAGTTATATTACAGCTTATTTACGACTTATCACAGGTAGCGTTTGGCCTTCGGTTATCATCCATACCACTTGGAATGCCATTATTCAAGGACCTTTCGCACGTGCAAGTACAGGATATCAAACTGAGATTTGGATTGGAGAATCTGGCTTGATAACCGCTATTATTATCTTAATTACTGCAATAATTACGTCTCGAATAGTAAATCTTACTAAATAGCATACGGGTGTGTTGTAAATTCAATTAGTGAAATATGACGAGGCGAAATAAGATACCCCTAAAAATATAGTTAACTCATGCATAAATATCATAATTCGTCACATGTTATTCGCAAATATAATGGAGGTATAATTATGGATATTCAAATACATGAAAGTAATACAAATGAAGTGAATGTAAAAGTAATACAAAAAGCGAATATAGATTAAAATTTTTTGATACATTTCTGAGTATAAAAATTGATTTATCCCGCGTTAACGGACAGTAAAACTCCCACCTCAAAATTCAGTTGGAGCAAAGAAGTTAGGTGGGAGATCAACTGTCCGTAAACGTCCGATTGGTTCAACTAATAATCAGTGGGGGATGAACAAAACCCCCACTGATTAAAGTTTCACTTTATACGAAAAAACGGATTTGATGAGATTACTAGAAGAAGTTCAATAACTTTAATCGTAAAAAGATAAAAAGGAGCGAAAATACGCTCTTTTTTTATTTATCGTACTATTTTTAGGAGGTTAGTATGAATAAGGTGTGAATAAATAATGAATATCATTTTCAATTATGAAAATTCATTAAATTTTTTTATGGAATATATGTGAAATGTTGTATAAAATAAGCAAGTATGCCAAAAAATATAGGAGGAAAGTTGTGAAGAAAAATAAGAGTTTAGTAATTTTTTTAGGAGTGTTTATTATGTTGTTTTCTTTTTGTTTTCAAGGAAATGTACAGGCAGATGTAAATACTGTTCAATCTGGAAAAATAAAATCAGGAAACGTAACGGTATGGGAAGTTGGAAATGTAGCGAAAGTATTAGCGGATGTGGAGCGCTTAAATTTAAATACAGTAAATGTACCAATCCAAGTTGATATTCCGAATGTAACTTCTACTAATATGGTAATTAATCAGGCGCAAAAGAAACAGGCTATTATTTTAATTCAAGAATTATTAAAGCGTAATATTCAAGTTATCGTGGAACCATTCCCGTATATTCAACAGGGGAATGTTGGGGAGACAGAATGGAATCCAAGTAATATTAATGATTTCTTCTGGAATTGGAAGACGATTGTTTTACAAGATATTTTTGATTCTATTACAAGTAAATATAATGTGTATGGATTAAAGATTGCTTCTAATTTCGTTAATATGGAATATGCAGAAGGATATTGGAGCGATACGATTGATTTCGTTCGCCAGCAGTATAAAGGAAATGTTTTGTATCAAATGAACTGGTGGTTAACAGCAAGTTGGGACCCTTCGTATGAAGCGAAGTTTAAAGAGAAAATAAATCGTCCGTATTTAAAAAAGGTGGATATTGTTAGCATCGATAGTTGGTTTGAAGTTTCCGGAAAAAGGAATCCATCATATGAAGAAGTGAAGCAAAGTTTATTTGCGACAACAGTATATAATCGTGGACAAAATGTTGTTCAGCAACTAGAACAATTACATAATGTAACAGGAAAACCAGTTTATTTTGGTGGATTTAACGTACCGGCTCGTGAGCTTGGACTACAAAATCCGTGGAATCCAGATGTTTCGAATGTGTTCTCAAAAGATGTACAACTAAACGGATGGCGTGCTTACCGAGATGTATTAGAACCGAAACCATATTTTAAAGGTTTTTCAATTTGGTTTATTGGTTCTAATAATAGTACGCATGCGTATCAAATACATAGTAAAGAAGCAGAGGCAGTTATTAACGGCTGGTACCGAAAATAATTTTTATTAAATAGGTAAGTTTTGAATTTTACCACATATATTTCTAGTGAAAGGCCTTTCACCATCTTATCACCTAGGGGGCAATCATAATGAAATTTTTGTCTTACCTTACAGTAATTTTGGTGATTCTTGGCGGTTTGAATTGGTTGTTTGTAGCGTTAGATTACAATGTAGTTGAGAAATGGTTTGGTTCTATGCCGGCGCTTGTGGACACTATTTATTGGCTCTTTGGTCTTTCTGCTATTTATCAAATTTTTGATCGGTTCTTTACGAACAATTAGCTATTATTCTATTATTACTAGAGTGTTAAGTACGATTATGTACTTAACACTTTTTTGTGTATTTATAAAGTAAGCATCAAATATTACCCACCTACAATTTGTAAATAATCTATGGTGTAATCTCCGTACATACTACATATGGAGTTTTTTTGGGATTTATAGTTATAACATCTTATATTTTGTTTATAATTGTAAATAGTTATTCAAATGTTATTTCTTTTTTATAAAAAAAGGAAAAATAATGCAACTTTTTAACGCGCTTATTCGTGTTATATATGAAAGGAGGAGGGGGATGGAAATTGAAGAAATATATAAGGTTTATATAAACGATGTGTACCGGTATTTATTTTCCCTTTCTCGTAGCCATCATGTAGCGGAGGACTTGGTGCAGGAGACTTTTTATCGGGCGTATCTTTATCTAGAAGACTATGAAAACCAAAAGGTAAAATCATGGCTTTTTAAAGTGGCGTATCATACGTTTATTGATTTTGTTCGGAAAGAGAGAAAAGTGTCTTTTGTAGGAACGGAGGAATTAGAGGCAATGCAAGCAGGTGAATCTACAGAAGAGTATGTAGTCACAAAAAATAGTTATGAAAAATTAATTCAGATTATTCATACTTTACCTATGGGAGAGGCACAAGCTGTTTTATTATGTGATGTACATCAATTAACGTACGAAGAGGGTGCTTCTGTATTAGATTTAAAGTTAAACACGTATAAAAGCCACATATTTCGCGGGAGAAAGAGATTAAAACAATTGTTAAAGGAGGAAAAGAGTCAAAATGACAAATGATAAACCTCATTCTGAACAAGAAGATTATAACGACTTGTTGCAAGAAGCTCTTCATCAAAGGCCTGCATCTCTTCCTGATGGAAAACAGGAGCAAGTGTTGAAGATAGGAAAAAAAAGAGCTCGTATTACGAACGTTTTAATTGTATTTACTTTTTTATTACTGATTCAACCTATTTTATATATATCTACGCTCTTATACTATGTATTTGCACCTACAAACGCAATGGAGATACGGAATGTAGTAAAGCAAACGATAAGTGTAACGGAACCAAATGTATTTATGAAAGAAAGAGACATGGAGCAAACATTGTTACCGCTTAGTTTACAATTGAATTTTGATTTGTATAAAAGGGTAGGAAAGAAAGATATTCGAATAGGCGAAGAGAAAACATACTATTTATTAAGCAACGTAACGAAAGTAAGCCGCGAATATACAACAGATGAAAAAATTCCAGAAGTCACATATATAGATAATGAAGTGTTGTCTCATCCTAATAATTATAATACGTCTTATAATAGTAGCGAAGAAGCGCAGGTATTAAAAGGTCTTCCGCAAGAATCTGTTGTAGAAGCATTTGTATCTTTTAGAGAATTATTAAGTGTACAAGAGGTAACGAATATGTTTCCTACTATTGATATCGTCTGGTATGCCATTAATACAGGATTAGAGGAGAAACAAAAGAATGATGAGGGTATGTATGTTGCGCCGATTGGTTTTCCGGCAGATATGATTTCAAGTATAAGTGGTCCTTTTGTAAGTGATTCACCTCATGAGGAACAATTTATTGGTGTGCTAAAGTCATTACAGAAGCATGAAAATTTAGCGGTGAAGCTATCTAGAGCGAAAACATTAGAGTTGTCAAAGCGTATTTCTTTTCTTGAAAAAAATGGGGTAAAAACATACGGGGCAGTTGTAACTGGACCTAAAGGTGAAGTTGAAAAATTGATGAGTCATGAAAAAGTTAGAAACTTGAAAGTAGGTGAAGCGAGATTATGGAATTGGCATTCTTAAAAAAAAGAAAGAATCATAGTTATAAACAGGAAACATGGATGGGGACTATTTCATTAATTATTGCCTTTCTAGCGTTATTGTATTTGAACATTACATTGCTTAGTCAAGAAACATTTATAGGCGAAGGTTTTCGGCAAATAGTTGCAGTTGGATTGTTATGTTCAGTCGTAGGCATGATCACAAAAAGAAAAAGTCGAAAATATGCATTGTGGGCATGTAGTTTATTTGTTTTTATGCTACTGTTTACTGTATTTGGATTTATGTTAGGTTGGATGATAAGTTTTGGACCGTAAATATGCGGGAAAGAGCGAATGTAGATTCGCTCTTTTTTATGTGTAAAAAGTAAAATAAATAAGAGAAGAACGTATCAAATTTGAAAGGAGAGCAGTATACGATTTGAATGCTGTTGTGTTGATTTGTTTTTTGTTCCTTTTATAAAAACTATATTGGCACTTGCAAGCGATTCCATTGCGTCTTGCGCCGTAATAATAGAAAACAAATTGACCGTATATTGTATTTTGGGGTATAATTCAGAAAGTTTAAAAAATAAAAGATGAGAAATAGGGAGGTCATCCGGGTGATGGAGAGAGTGTATAATTTTTCAGCAGGACCATCAATACTCCCTTTGCCAGTTTTAGAGAAAGTGCAAACGGAGCTTGTAAATTATAACGGGACAGGCATGTCAATTATGGAAATGAGCCATCGATCTTCTTATTTCCAAAGTATTATTGATGAAGCGAATAGCTTACTTCGTGAATTAATGAACATTCCTGATGAGTATGAAGTATTGTTTTTACAAGGCGGTGCGTCATTACAATTTTCTATGATACCGCTGAATTTAATGAATACGTATAAAAAAGCGGGGTACGTATTGACTGGCTCATGGTCTAAAAAGGCGATGCAAGAAGCAGAAAAAGTAGGGGAAGTACAAGTAATTGCTTCTTCTGAAAAAGAGAAGTTTACTACGATTCCTAAACTGGATGGTTTATTAGGCGATGAAAACCTAGACTATGTACATATTACAACGAACAACACGATAGAGGGGACGAAATATGTGGACATTCCACATGTAGATAAAGTACCACTCGTTGCGGATATGTCCTCAAATATTTTATCAGAACGATATGATGTTTCGAAGTTTGGTCTCATATATGCGGGAGCACAAAAGAATTTAGGACCAGCGGGCTTAACGATTGTGATTATAAAAAAAGATTTAATTGGCGGGGCAGACCGAGTTTGTCCGACAATGTTAAACTATGAAACTTACAGTAAAAATAACTCCTTATATAATACACCGCCGTCCTTTAGCATTTACGTAACAAAACTTGTACTAGAGTGGTTAAAAGAGCAAGGCGGAGTATCTGCGATTGAAGAACAAAATAGAATGAAATCGTCACTTCTTTATCATTTTTTAGATGAATCTAAGTTGTTTACTTCACCAGTTGATCCTACGTATCGATCACTTATGAATATTCCGTTTACAACACCATCAGACGAACTTAACAATCAGTTTTTACAAAAAGCGAAAGAACGCGGCCTTGTTACACTAAAAGGACATCGCTCAGTCGGTGGTATGCGCGCTAGTATTTACAATGCGATGCCAGTACACGGCGTACAGCAATTAGTAAATTATATGAAAGAATTTGAGCTTGAGAATAGATAGGGAGATGGGGATATGTTTCGTGTTCAAACGTTAAATCAAATTGCAGAAAAAGGTTTGCAAGTTCTTGGCGGAGAGCGGTATGAAGTAGGGGATCGTATTGACCATCCAGATGGTATTTTACTTCGCAGTTATTCTTTACATCAAGAAGAGTTTTCGAAAGATTTAAAGGCGATTGCAAGAGCTGGTGCTGGTGTAAATAATATTCCTGTAGATCGATGTACAGAAAAGGGAATTGTAGTATTTAACACGCCAGGGGCAAATGCCAATGCAGTAAAGGAACTCATTATCGCGAGTCTTATTATGTCTTCACGTAACATTATTAATGGCGTAAGCTGGACGAAAAATTTAGAGGGTGAAGAAGTACCTCAGCTTGTTGAATCAGGGAAAAAACAATTTGTTGGATCAGAAATTGCTGGGAAGCGTCTAGGGGTTATCGGCCTTGGCGCAATCGGTGCTTTAGTGGCAAATGATGCGTTAGCGTTAGGAATGGACGTTGTCGGATATGATCCTTACATTTCAGTTGAAACAGCGTGGCGCCTTTCTACACATGTGCAAAGAGCATTTAGCCTAGATGAAATTTTTGCAACGTGTGATTATATTACACTTCATATTCCTCTTACAAATCAAACGAAGGGGATTATTGGCGAACATGCTGTAGAGAAGATGAAAAAAGGTATGCGTCTATTTAATTTCTCTAGAGGAGAACTTGTAGATGAAAAGGTTCTTCAAAGAGCGTTAGAAGAAGATATTATTACACATTACGTAACGGACTTCCCGAATGAAAATGTTATAAAGATGAAAAATGTAACTGCGACGCCACACCTTGGTGCATCTACGTCTGAATCGGAAGAGAATTGTGCGGTCATGGCAGCGCGTCAATTACGTGAATATTTAGAGACAGGAAATATTCGCAATTCAGTAAACTATCCAAACGTCGAATTACCGTATATCGGAAAGAAACGAATTACAATTATGCATCAAAACGTTCCGAACATGGTAGGTCAAATTACAGGATGTTTAGCAGAACATCATATTAATATTGCGGATATGATTAATCGTAGTAAACATTCTTGGGCATACACAATGATTGATATTGATAACGGAATTGATGATATAATAAAAGAGAATATTGTGGAAAATATAAGTAAAATTACAGGTGTTGTAGCCGTTCGAATGATTGTGTAAAGGGGAGAGAAATGTGGCAAAAATCCGACCGTTTCGGGCCATCCGTCCAGTAGAGGAAAAAGCAGTGCAAGTTGCAGCTTTACCTTATGACGTATTAAATAGTGAAGAGGCAAGAGAAGTTGTGAAAGGAAATCCGTATTCTTTCTTACACGTTGACAAAGCAGAAATTGACTTAGAGCCGGCACTTTCACCGTACGATGATCGCGTATATGAAAAAGCAGGTGAAAATTTAAATCGTTTTATACGAGAAGAAGTATTCATTCAAGACGAAGAGCCAGCACTATACATTTATGAATTGACGATGCAAGGAAGAACACAGTCAGGTCTTGTCGTTTGTACATCGATTGATGAGTATGAAGATGACACAATTAAAAAACATGAAAGAACACGTCACGAAAAAGAACTAGATCGCATTCGTCACGTAGATGTGTGTGATGCAAATACAGGTCCTATCTTTTTAACGTACCGTACAAAAGACGAAGTGAAGCGTTTAATTAGTAACTGGAAAGAAGAGCATGCGCCAATTTATACATTTACAGCAGAAGACGGCGTTAGGCATGTTGCATGGAAGATTGCAGAGGAAGAAGTAATTACGACTTTAGTAAACGCATTTGAAGATATTCCGAATTTGTACATTGCAGACGGACATCACCGCTCTGCATCAGCTGCAAAAGTAGGGCTAATGCGAAGAGAACAATATCCGAATTACACAGGAGAAGAAGAATTTAATTTCTTCCTATCAGTTTTATTCCCTCAAGATGAATTATCCATTTGGGATTATAACCGAGTTGTGAAAGACTTAAACGGATTATCAGAAGAACAGTTTTTAAAGCAAATCACGCAATATTTTTATGTAGAAGAAGCAAACGTTTCTCCGTATAAACCGAATGAGCCGAAAACATTTGGTATGTATATAAACGAGAAGTGGTATAAGCTCACTGTGAAAGAGGAAACGTTTGATGCGAACGATCTTGTGAAAGGTTTAGATGTGTCTATTCTGCAAGACCATCTATTAAGCCAAGTGCTTGAAATACATGATCCGCGATCTGATTCACGCGTCGATTTTGTAGGCGGAATACGCGGGTTAGAAGAACTAGAGCGCCTTGTGAACAGCGGTGCATATAAAGTAGCGTTCTCATTATATCCAACGTCAATGGAAGATTTATTAGCAATCGCAGACGCTGGGGAAGTTATGCCACCAAAATCAACGTGGTTTGAACCGAAGTTGCGCAGCGGGTTGTTTGTACATTCTTTAAAGTAAATATAGACTTCTTTAGTTAGAAAAACCGAAATGATGTTTAATTTCGGTTTTTTTTATTTTAAAAGTGTTTTTAAGGAGGGGTATTAATGAAATTGCAAGTAGGGGAGAAAATCACTTTTGAGCGAACTTTTACGAAAGAGGATGTTGCGTTATTTACCGAAGTATCTAAAGATGAAGGTGTTCATCATGTTACACCAGATGAGCAGGGGAGATTTGTTGTACAAGGGCTTTTAACATCAACGCTACCTACAAAAATTGGTGGTGATTATAACGTACTAGCTCGCAAAATGGATTTTGAATTTTTACGTCCTGTTTTTAGCGGTGATACAATTCGTTGTGACGTAACCATTGAACAATTTGAACCAGATGAAAAAAATCGCACAGAGATTATGGCGATGTTTATTTGTAGGAATCAACTGGAAAAGGAAGTAATGAAGGGGAGTTTTTCGGGGGTTATTCTTTAATTGATAGGAAAAGTAATGAATAAGTGGGGCCCCCATGCCTCTCAGGCTTAGAGTTTTAATTCCCCCCCCATAACGAAAATTTTATGTATCGTTGAATACTGATAATAAGACGTTATGTAATATACTCTATTCTTTTCTTAACTATTAGAAAATAGTTGAATAAGCTCGTCAACAAAAAGGACATTCCTAGTATTACAAGAAATGTCCTTTCCACTAAATTATAGGATATTTTGCTAAAATTCCAACTCTAAAATTAGTTTACTGGTTTGACCTGTAAACTGATAATTATAGGACCCTCTCAGACTTTCTAAGTTACCGGTAGCTTTGATAATTGTTCCTGGGGAATCTAAATTTCCTTTATCAAATATTCCTTGCTCTATAGCTGTAAATGTCCCTTGTTGCCCCTTATAAATTCCTTCAAAGTGTAAAAATCCAGAAATTTTAGCAGTAGCCAAGTGACCATCATTTATATTTGAGTCTAAATAATATAATAAGTATTCAACAAAAGCTTTTCCTTTTAATTCACCATCAATATCATATTCAACATGGGCAATATTAATAGGGAAATCTTTTCTAGTATCATCGAGTAGTTTTTCATCCCATTTACTTACTGTAAATGTTACTTCCATACACGTAAATCCCCCTTTATCATTAGATAAGCAATCTCCATATCATTTAAAAAGAACCAATTCACAGTCATATCTCATAGGAGTGTTTTTATTTATTTGAGTCCTGCCATATCGCTATCAAGCTAATAAAATAGGATCAGGAAACATAATTATAAAACTTATGGCTCTATTTATTTAAAGTTTCACTCCACGCTACTTTCCAAAATAGAGAAAGATCTATTTTCACAATCAATTTCTGCCATCGCACCGTAAGGTAAAATAAACTTCGGTTCAGTATGGCCGAAATTCAAATTATAAAGAACTGGCAAATTTTCTAAGTTATATTCCTTCATAACTTTCAGTATTTCATGTTTATATTCTTCATAATACATTTCGTCTTTCGGTTTACCAAAAATGATACCTTTTGCTTTTTGCAGAATGCCTTGCGCTGCATAATTTCGTAACCAATACTTTATATAACTTGGTTCTGGATGATCTTCAGAGGTTTCAAAGAAAAGAATACTATTCTCCCAATGTTTTTTCTCAGGCCAAAGTTCCGTTCCTTTTGCAAATTCCAGTACTTCTATACAACCACCAATTAAACGCCCTTGTACGGTGGTAGAGCCTTGAAGTACCTCATATCCATTGTTTTGCTGCATCGTACGCCTTGTATTCTTATTTATTTCTATCCATTCTAAACGCTCACTCGTCCATTCATGAGCTGGTTGAATTTTACCAATTTTTTCATTTGAAAAGAGTGTTCGATTTACCATTTCAATTGTATATGGATCCATTGCTACATTTTCGGCAAAGTCGGTCAAAATTGCTGGACCGTATAAAGAGGAAAGACCTGCTTTATGACAGAATAAATGTGAAACGGTATCGTCAGAGTACCCCATAAAAATTTTTGGGTTTTCACGTATCACATTAAAATCTATATAAGGAAGCAAACGGATGCTATCTTCTCCGCCAATATTCGTAATAATTGCTTTCACGCGCGTATCTTTAAATGCAGTCATTAAATCTTCCGCACGAGCCTTTGGGTTGTTATAAATGAATTCGCTACCTTTTAAACTATTCGGCATTGGGATAACTTTAAGACCGAAAACTTCTTCTAATCTTTTTACTCCTTGCTCATACCGCCATCGTAGCTTAGCATCACCTGCGCCTCCCCACGAAGCACTTACTGTCGCCACAATATCTCCTGCCTGTAATCTTTTTGGTTTTATTAACATGTTAACTCCGCTCCTACATAATGTAATGGACTACGATTATACAAACTGTAACATTGAAAAAATACGATGCATGACATTATTTTCTTCATCATCAATCCGTTTACCTGCTGTTATGCAAGAATTTCGCAGTAGTGTTGAATATAGGAATAATCGATTTATATTTAAAAATCACAGTATGCAACATTGCATGAGAAAGAGGGTTGATATTTTCTATGGTATGTAACTATAATGGTTACAGGTTGGTCGTATCCAATCAAAAATAAAATCATCATGAATGGAGATGTTACATCATGGGTATGAAAAAATTAATTTTAGCAGGTGCTTTAGGGATCGCAGCATTATCAGGAACAAATTTACCAGGATTAGAAGTAACAAAAGCGAGTGCAGCTTCTATTGAATCGAATTTCTCGACGTTAGAAGGACGAGTAGTAGAAGTAGATAACGGTGTAATTGTTGTAAAATCTAAGGAATATGAAGAACTTGTTAGTGTATATATAGCTTCTCTTTCAAACGTGAAAGTAGGAGATGAAGTGAAAGCTACTGGATCTATGATGCGTAATTTTACAGAATATATGGTTGCAACTGCAGTTGAAAATACAACAAACAAGTTAGGTATGCACATGAAAGAAGATGGCTCGCCTGATTATGTAATTGGAGAAGTATCAAAAGTAGGAACGATGGAAGATGAGGGAGACGGTGCTACTACATATGTCGTAGTTGAGTATCCATCGCTAAACGGGAAGAAAGTTATTATTGATGTTTTCTTAACAAAGGGACAAGTATTTCATTCGGGTGAGAAAGTGAAAATTGATATGAAGTATGTGGGCTGGGGCGGAAGTTCTATTAACTGGAACACAGTTGATCATATCGAAAAGGTTTATGAGGTAAAGAGCAACGTTGAAAATAATGATGATGTTTGGATTTGGTCTTAATTAGGCTCCTGTAAATAATAAATGTATCATGTAGTACCCAGCAAATGGTCATGTGTATGACCATTTGCTGGGTACTTTTTTGTTTTGTATTTTTTGAGAATAAGGGATTTCCGACTAGAATATGATGTTTAAATCGGAGCGAATTTAAAAAATACAATAATGAAAGAGGTGTTTACATATGGAGCGAGATGAGAATTATTTACGAGCTAAAAAAAGAGTGGAGAATTTAAAAGCATTTTACATTCATTTAACGGTCTATATACTAGTTAACTTAATGCTTTTTTTCATAAATATAAGTTCTGATTCAAGTAAATTATGGTTTTTATATCCACTTGGAGGTTGGGGGATCGGTATCGTTATACACGGTTTGACAACTTTCCCATTTGGGATATTCGGAAAAGAGTGGGAAGAACGAAAGATTAAAGAGTATATGGAGAAAGATAAGTAAATTCATTTTGATTATTCTATTTTCAAAATGAGATATAAAGCAGTAAAGTTTGATGTTCATAGTAAAGACCTTACGGAGGATTTTCGTTCATTTTAAATCGACAAAGATGCGAAGTCATAGAATAGACTTCGCATCTTTGTTTTTTTCTGTTTAGTAGGATCAATGAGTTATTCTCGTATTCACATAAGCGGCTAATATAACATGCCCACTGATAATAATAGGAGAGATATTTTTGTAAACGAGATAATAGCGGTGGAGAAGCGAATAAATTTATCGCTACACTTCTAAGATTTATTCATGTACATTCTATAAATCGCTGAGCTCTTTTAGAAAGCTTCCGATCTTTCAGCCATATAATTGATGATTCAGACTCATAAGGGAAATCTATTAAATCTACTATTTTTATAAATTCTTGCGGGATATGAGATACAGCACTTTTCGGCAAGATAGAGGCGCCGATTCCAGTCATGATAAGCATAAGAATAAATGCTGAGTCAGGACATTCACATGCTATATTTAATGTTATACCAAGTTGCTTGCATTCATCGATGACGAGCTGATGATAGCTGTTTTCTTTATCTTTATGTAGAAGTAAAAGGGGAATATGACTTAATTCGGTTAGAGGGATTGGAAGGTGTGAATGATAGAGTTCCCATTTAGCAGGCATGACTAATACGAAAGGTTCTTTTGATAAACAAATACTAGAAAAAACATCTTTATTAAAAGGTGTACGCAAGATAGCAAGTTCGATATACCGATTTTCTAATTGCTCTATTAAGTATAAAGGGCCACCTTCCCATATTTTTAAGTTCACATTTGGATAGTTATCTTGAAAATAAAGGATTTTTTCAGAGAGAAAAGGAATGCAAGAATGAAATGCTCCAATAGATAGATTGCCCCTTAGCCCTTCACCGGTATCTTTAATCTCCGTAATAGTTTCTTCTAATTGATGAATAATGTTTTTTGCTTTCGTATATAAAATTTTCCCTTCTTCAGTCAAATGCATATTTCGGCCGTTTCTTTCAAAGAGGTTTACTGATAATTCTTGTTCTAGTAGAGATAGTTGTCTACTTAGAGGTGGCTGTGCCATATGAAGTCGGTGGGCAGCACGGGTAAGTTGTTTTTCCTCAGCGATTACAATAAAGTAACGAAGTTTTCTTATATCCATGTCAAAGTCCCTTTCTATACCATTTTTGTATACAAAAACAACCTTATAGATAGTTTTCATATAATATCCCACATGATATCATAAACAAAAAGTTTTAAAAATAGAAAATTCTAAAAATTTAAAATTCTATTCAAGAAATTAATAACTTGAAAATATATTGTATCGCTTTGAGGGGGGAGTGTTATGAAAGTTTCGTTATTTATTACTTGTCTATCAGATGTGTTTTTTCCTCAAGTGGGTAAGAGTGTCGTAGAAATTATGCAGCAATGTGGAGTGAAACTAGATTTCCCTGAAGGACAGACTTGTTGCGGGCAACCAGCTTACAATAGCGGATATCAAGAAGAAGCAAAACTAGCAGCAAAGCAAATGATCAAAGCATTTGAACATAGTAAATATATTGTCACTCCTTCTGGATCTTGCGCTAGCATGGTTCATCATTATTATAAGGAAATGTTTAAAGACGATAGTGAATGGTATGAAAAAGCGGTTCATTTAGCGGATAGAACGTATGAGTTGACGGATTTTTTAGTGAATGTACTTGGAAAAAGTGATTTGAAATCTAAGTTGGCGGAGAAAGCCGTTTTTCATCAATCTTGTCATATGAGTCGTGCGCTTGGGATAAAAGAGGAACCACTTAAGTTATTATCGCAAGTAGAAGGTCTAGACGTAAAAGAATTACCATATTGCCAAGATTGCTGCGGGTTTGGTGGTACTTTTGCAGTGAAAATGAGCTCGATTTCTGAAACGATGGTTGATGAAAAAATAAAACATATTGAGGCGACAGAAGCAAATCTCTTAATTGGAGCAGATATGGGATGTCTTATGAATATTGGAGGGAGATTGCGCAGGGAAAATAAAAATATTCAAGTATTACATGTAGCAGAAGTACTGGCGAAGGGGCTGAATAAATGAGTGTGGCGGGGGAACAAGTTTTTTTGAAAAGAGTAGATAAAGCGTTGAACGATCCGCAGATGAGAAGCGCGGTTCCGTTTACACAAGATAGGCTTCGGATGGGACGTGAACAAGCTACACAGGAATTAGGGAATATTGAAGAATGGCGTGAGGCAGCATCTGAAATTCGGATGCATACAATTGAAAATTTAGATAGTTATTTGGAACAATTAGCTACTAATGTTCGAAAAAATGGGGGGCATGTTCATTTCGCTTTCAAAGCAGAGGATGCCGTATCGTACGTTTCTGAAATCGCAAGAAAAAAAGGAGCGAGATCAGTAATTAAGTCAAAGTCCATGGTTTCAGAAGAAATACACCTTAATAAAAGCTTAGAAGAGATAGGGGTGAAAGTAGTAGAGTCCGATCTTGGGGAGTATATTATTCAACTAGCTGGAGAAGCTCCATCCCATTTAATCGCCCCAGCCATTCATAAGACGAAGGAACAAGTAGCAGAGCTTTTTTCTAAAGAAGCAGGAAGAGAGATACCAGTTGATACGAATCAATTACTACAATTTGCTAGGAAGCAATTGCGTAAAGAGTTTTTAGAAGCTGATATTGGTATTTCTGGTTGTAACTTTGCGGTAGCGGAATCTGGATCAGTTGTTCTTATAAGCAATGAAGGAAATGCTCGCCTTACTACGACATTGCCAAAAGTTCATATTGCTATTATGGGGATGGAACGTCTTGTTCCCACGTGGAAAGATCTTGATGTAGTCGTTTCAATGTTAACAAGAAGTGCTACAGGCCAAAAGATTACCTCTTATGTAACTGGAATTAATGGCGCGCGTTTACATGAAGATATGGATGGACCTGAAGAATTTCATTTAATTATTTTAGATAATGGTCGTTCTGATATTTTAGGAACTGCTTATGAAGAAGTATTAAAGTGTATAAGATGCGGAGCTTGTGTAAATGTTTGTCCTGTGTATCGTAATATTGGGGGCCATGCTTATGGAAGTGTTTATAGCGGGCCAATTGGGGCAGTACTAGCACCTTTATTAGAAGGGTATGAAGAATTAAAAGAATTACCTTTTGCATCAAGTTTGTGCGGAGCGTGTACAGATGTTTGCCCCGTGAAAATTCCATTACATGACCTTCTCATTGAACATCGAAAAGATGTGGTGGAACAAGGGTTTGTAACGAAATTTGAACAACTGGCTTTTAAAGGTTTCACGTTTATGGCAAGTCATCCATTCATTTATGAGAAAGCTATTAAAATGGCACACACAGGTTTATCGATCTTTGCAAAAGATGGCTATATTGCGAATGGCCCAGGTCCATTAAAAGGGTGGACAGAAAGTAGAGATTTTCCAAAACCTGCGAACCAATCATTCCGTGATTGGTGGAAAAAAGAAAAGAGGGATTCATAATATGAATACGGATGTACAAGAGTCTTTTTTAAACAATATCGCACGTAAATTAAATAGAGAACGTCGCTCGGGAGTCACTCCTCCCAGGTGGAAAAACGATCCGCTTAGGCACTTTTCTAATGAGATAGATCACGAAAGTTTAATAGAGCAGTTTATTGCAAACTTGCATACGTTACATACTGAAGTAAGTCATATACACCGTTCAGAAATAGGGAGTGCACTTCAGTATGTTGTACATAAATTTAATGTTCAATCTGCGGTGTATTGGGATGATGATAGATTACACCAGCTTGAAATAGGAAAGCATTTAAAAGAAAATTTCGTTTCTCATCGTATTTGGCAAAGGAAAGAAGGTGAAAGAGAACTACGGGATTATGCAGCTCAAGTAGATATGGGAATTACATATGCCGAAATGGGACTCGCTGAGACGGGAACGGTTGTTTTATGGAATGGTGGCGGACGCGGGCGTTTAGTTAGCGTTTTGCCAGCAGTTTATGTAGCAATTCTCTCAGAACATACAATTTATAGACGCTTAACAGAAGGAGTAACTAGAATTCATGAACAGGTTTCGAATGGATTACCTGCCTGTATTAATTTTATCACTGGACCTAGCCGGACAGGTGATATTGAGATGGAATTAGCTTTTGGAGTTCATGGCCCAGGCAAGGTCCATGTCATTCTATTAAAGGATTAGAAAGAAAAACAAAAGAATGCGAGGGGGAGTGGGAATTTTGATGAAGAATAAATTTCGTTATTATGTCTTTACAATGCTCACGTTTATTACGATGGTGAATTATATTGATCGAGGGGCCATCGCTTATGCGCAGTCTTTCATTATAAAAGAATATGGCTTTGACCCGAAGGAGTGGGGAGCTATATTAGGGTATTTTGGTTACGGTTACATGATCGGTTCTTTATTAGGAGGTATTTTTTCAGATAAAAAAGGACCAAAATTTGTATGGATCGTAGCAGCAACGGCTTGGTCTATTTTTGAAATTGCGACCGCTTTTGCTGGAGAAATAGGGATTGCTGTTTTTGGAGGATCTGCTTTAATAGGATTTGCTATCTTCCGCGTTTTATTTGGATTAACAGAAGGGCCATCTTTCGCGGTTTCGAATAAGACAGCAGCAAACTGGGCGGCTCCAAAAGAAAGAGCTTTTTTAACATCTCTTGGTTTTGTTGGCGTTCCGTTAGGGGCAGTATTAACTGCACCTGTAGCGGTTATGTTGCTATCTTTCACTAGTTGGAAAATCATGTTTTTTATCCTTGGTACAATTGGGATTGTATGGGCGATTATTTGGTATTTTACTTTTACGAATATGCCTGAGGATCATCCACGAGTGACAAAAGAAGAATTAGCTGAAATACGAAGTACGGAAGGTGTGCTTCAATCAGTAAAAGTAGAGAAAGAAATTCCAAAAGAGCCATGGTACTCCTTTTTTAAAGTTCCGACATTCGTTATGGTTACGATAGCATATTTTTGCTTCCAATATATCAATTTTTTAATATTAACTTGGACACCGAAATACTTGCAAGATGTATTCCATTTTCAATTATCTTCCCTTTGGTATCTTGGGATGATTCCTTGGCTTGGGGCTTGTATCACATTGCCGCTAGGGGCGAAGCTATCTGATCGTATTTTACGTAAAACAGGGAACCTTCGTTTAGCTCGAACAGGGTTACCGATTATTGCTTTATTACTGACAGCAATTTGTTTTAGCTTCATCCCAGTGATGAACAATTATGTAGCTGTATTAGCGCTTATGTCGCTTGGAAATGCGTTTGCTTTTTTACCGAGTTCATTATTTTGGGCAATTATTGTCGATACAGCTCCTGCGTACTCAGGAACATATAGCGGAATTATGCATTTCATCGCTAATATCGCGACAATCTTAGCCCCGACTTTAACTGGATATTTAGTTGTAAGTTATGGTTACCCTTCCATGTTTATCGTAGCTGCCGTTTTGGCCGCTATTGCAATGGGGGCAATGTTGTTTGTGAAACCAGGGCAACAAACGAAGACGGAAAGCTTATTTAACTGGAGAGGTAAGAAGCGGTTAGAGGAACCTCGTGCTAATTTTGAATGAGTCAAGTAAGGTGAAAAAATGAGTTGTATGCATTTGAATTGAATCCGAATAGTGGTATATGAAAAAACTCCTGAATTTGCATACTAAGTATGCAAATTTAATGGAGTTTTTTTCATTCTCCTCGGGAGAAATAAAGTGAAATGATCAACAACATGGGAAGTATAAAATTGTATATAAATCTCTGTAATCAAATGCTTAATGTAAAGTTTATTCTACGGCTTCATATATTTGTTTTTTATTTGAATTTTGCCCGAGTAGCATGTGAAATCAAAACTTTATATGTAGCACATAATAAATACAGTTGTTATCCTTTTTTAATTACATGTGGAAATAGGATAAAGTTGATTTATCAACCTATATTAAAATGAAAATAAACCACTGTTCGATTTGAATATTCCACGATATAATGGTGAGAGTTTATATCTGAAGAAATATTTACATAAGAAGTGAGGTACTATATGAAAAAAAGAACGACAGACATTATTTTTATTATTATTGGTGCATTTCTTTTTGCATTAGGTGTGAATTTGTTTGTTATTCCGAATGAGTTTGGTGAGGGCGGGGTAACAGGTATCACGATTATTACGTACTATTTATTTGAGTGGTCACCAGGTTTAGTCAACTTAATTTTAAATGCGATTTTATTGATAGTTGGTTATAAATTTTTAAATAAGATCACAACGATTTATACGATTATTGCTGTAGTTACGAATTCACTGTTCCTTCATTTGACAGAAGGCTGGACGATTACTTCGGATGAAATGCTCGTAAATGCCATTTTCGGTGGAATATTTATTGGGTGCGGGATTGGTCTTATCATTCGCGTTGGCGGAACAACTGCAGGTACGACCATCTTAGCAAGAATGACGCATAAGTATTTAGGATGGAGCATTAGCTATGGTCTATTGTTCTTCGATTTAATCGTTGCGTTCTCATCTTATTTCATCATTGGTGCAGAAAAACTGATGCTGACAATTATTATGCTATATGTAGGAACGAAAGTGATGGAATTTGTAATCGAAGGTTTAAATCCGAAAAAGGCCATTACGATTATTTCTGATAATCCGGATGAAATTGCAGGGAAGGTGACAACCTTAATGGGCAGAGGGGTTACCGTGTATTCAGGTCATGGCTATTACACGAAAACGCCGAAGGACATTCTTTATGTTGTTATTAATAAGCAAGAAGTAGTGAAGCTAAAGAGGATTGTTCAAACTACGGATCCGGCTGCGTTCATCGCTATCCACGACGTTCGTGATGTATTCGGAGAAGGATTTGTTGATATTTCTAAGGCTTAAAAGTTGTTTTTGATTAAAATAATCTTAATACTGAAACGTGAGAATCTATTTTGAATAGTCTTTTTTCAAAATAGATTCTTTTTCTTTTTCTTTTTCTTGCAAAAAAGCCAATTCTTTCTTAATGTAGTGATGTAGAAGGATGAACGAGAGAGGGTTTAATGAAGATGATACATATTTTATTAGCTGATGATGATAAGCATATTAGAGAGTTATTACATTACCATTTACAAAAAGAGGGGTTTAAAGTTTTTGAAGCGGAAGATGGAAAGGTAGCGCAAGGCGTGTTAGAGAAGGAAAATATTCATCTTGCGATAGTGGACATTATGATGCCATATGTGGATGGCTATACGTTATGTGAAGAAATCCGGAAGTATCATGATATACCGGTTATTTTATTAACTGCGAAAGATCAGTTAGTCGATAAAGAAAAAGGGTTCGTTTCTGGTACGGACGATTATATTGTAAAACCGTTTGAACCAGCCGAAGTCATTTTTCGTATGAAAGCTTTATTGCGCCGTTATCAAATGCTGAGCGCTGACATTATTACACTTCACGGAACGACAATTGATCGTAAAGGTGTTGAGGTAAAGTGTAATGGTCAAACGATTTTGCTCCCATTAAAGGAATTTGAGTTATTATCACAACTGGCTAGTTATCCTGGAAGAACATTTTCAAGAGAAGAGCTAATTGAATTAGTATGGGGAATGGATTTTGAAGGGGATGAACGAACAGTTGACGTTCATGTGAAGAGACTACGAGATCGATTCTCAAAACGAACAGATGATTTTCAAATTACAACAGTGCGCGGACTCGGTTATAAGTTGGAGTTGAAATAAAATGAAATCACTATATTCGAGATTTGTATTTATGACAGTCGGTATTATGCTACTTAGTAGTATTATCGGCTTTTTATTAACGAACGTATATTATCAAGTGAAGTTAAAACCGTATAATAGTGAAAAGATTTTAAAGTATGCTGAGGAAGTTAAATCGTTATATGAAAAGCAAAGTGAAGAAAATAAAGAGGCGTATTTGCATTCTATTGCGAAATTAGGATATGAAATTTATATTGTCGATGATCAAAAGAATGGAAAGCGTATCGGCAATGCGTTTCGTAAGACGTCTATTAGCGATGATACCGTTCATAAAGTATTGGAAGGGGAAACGTTTAATGGCGTTTCCACATATCCGACCCGCCTATTTATTACCGGTTTTTTCGATAATGAATTAATTAATAGTGTCGGTGTACCAGTGCAACACGGGGATAAACAGTACGCTTTATTTATTCGTCCCGACATTCAGAACCAATTTGGTGAGATGCGAATTTTCTTAGCGGTATTACTTGGTTTTATCGTGTTATTAAGTATTCTCTTTATAGCGATTGCAGCAGGTTATATCGTTCGTCCAATTCGTAAATTTACGAAGGCTACGCAAAAAATTGCGAGTGGTGAATATGAAATTGAATTAGACGTAAAACGAAAAGATGAAATTGGTACGTTATCTACAAACTTTCAAAAGATGACGAAAAGTATAAAAGAGTTAGATGAAATGAGACAGGAATTCGTTTCGAACGTTTCACATGAATTTCAATCGCCGCTTTCTTCCATACAAGGGTTCTCGAAAACATTGCAAACAGAAAAGATGAGTGAAGAAGAAAGAAATCATTACTTACGAATTATTGAGGGCGAAAGTAAGCGAATGTCTAGTTTATGTAAACAGTTACTTACGCTAGCTTCTTTAGATAAAGAAGAGAAAGTATTACAAATAAAAGAATTCAATTTACAAAAGCAAATTAAAGACGTCATTTTTATGCTCGAATGGAAATGGCGTGAGAAAGATATCGCCGTTGAATTTGATGTACCAGACATTACAATTCAAGGTGATGAAAACTTACTTCATCAAGTATGGAGTAATATTTTTACGAATAGTATTAAGTTTTCAAACGATGCTGGAACGATTGAGTTTTTCGTGGAAGAGTTAGAGTCTAGTGTAATCATCTCTATATCCGATAACGGAATCGGAATGGAAAAAGAAGAAATGGAACGTATTTTTGATCGTTTCTACAAAGTAGATACAGCGAGAGCGAGAAACGTAGAAGGTAGCGGTTTAGGATTATCGATTGTGCAAAAGATTGTTGAACTGCATAACGGAAACGTTTCAGTGTATAGTACGAAAGGGGAAGGGACTACTGTTCGGGTGGAGCTTCCGAAATAGATGGAAGAGGCTGTTTGGAACGGCCTCTTCTTTTTGTTGTTTTTTGTTGGTAAGTCGATATAATTGGTAAATCGCTGATATAATTCGAGTTGCGCTGATATATTTTGAAAACCGCCGATATAAATTTCATGTACTGTATTCCTGCTATAAAGCCGCACCTTTCCCGTGTTCTTCCTTAAACCGAATTTCAAAAGTATCCGCTGTAATCTCATCAGCTTTCGGCAATGAACGTAATTTCGGATGAAGTAGCCATACGAGAGAAATAAATAAAATACCAATGCTAGCGAGTGCGAAAATGAGTTGGCTACTAAATACATTTGCGGTGTATCCGCCAATTAAAGAACCAAATGGCATCGCAATTGTGCCCATACTTCGCATAACTGAGTTGATGCGTCCGATATATTGATTTGGAATTACAATTTGACTAATTGTCGCAAATAATATGTTGGTTGCACCAATCGGTACCCAAGCTAGGCCGAATAAGAAAATAGATAACCATTGAAACGGTACAACAGTAGAGAGAAACCAAAAGATAGCACCAGTTGCAAAGCCAATAATAGAGACACGGCCAACATTATGTTTACCAACCCATGAACTGAATAGCGCTCCAATTAAACTACCGGCTGATATAGCAGCTAAGAAGAAGCCGTATGATTTCACACCGCCTAAAGAATCAGCGAAAGAAGGGAGTATTGCCATCGTCATACCGATTGAAAAATTAGCGACAACGGAACCGATTAAGAATACGCCCATTAATGAACGGAAGACGATTGAAAAACCTTCTTTTAAATCAGAGAAATATTGTTTAGTTGAAAGTGATGTGTTTGCTTCGGTTTGCTTTGGCATTTTTAATGAAAAGAACAAAAGGGCCGTAATCGCGAATGTAAAAGAGTCGATTACATATAAAGTAATGGCGCCAAATAGTGCTACTAATATTCCAGAAAGAGTCGTACAAATTAAATCGATGCCTTGATATGCAAATGAGAAGAGTGAATTTCCTTTTAATAATTGTGTTTTATGCAGTAGAAGTGGTAAAGCTTTTGATTGTGCGGGATAGGCGAATTGTTCGATAAAGGCTACGATTGGCATAATGATGAGTAGTAGTTGGACTGTTAATAGGTCGAAGTAGTGTGTAATAGGAATGATTAATATAAGAATGCATTGCAAAACTTGTGTGATGACGAGGGTGTTTTTAATTTGCCACCTATCAACGAATGGGCCAGTAAGAAATTGAAGTGCAGAAGGTAATAACGTAAGAAAACCTGCTAATCCAGAATAAAAAGGATTACCACTTAGCTTATATACGAGCCACATCGCGGCTACATAGTACAAGCTATCTCCTATGTTTGTAAAAATTCTCCCTAAAAACAATAAGAGGAAATTCCGGTTTTTTAATATGTCCACTTTATCTACTCCTTTATAATAAATTTATTCGGTAAAATAAATTTGACCGTTTATGTAAAAAAAATCGTATTACGATTTTTCTTCTTCTTTAATAAATTGCTGCATTGTTCTCTCAGCGATTTGAAGTGCAGTAGTAGAAATATAATAAGGTTTACTATTTGGGTTTTTATCTGCACCTTTTGTGATCTCGTTTAATTCAGCCATCAATTGATGAAACTTTTTCACCCACACTTGAAATTGTTCTGGCGTAGCATCAAACTCCCAGCAAGATGAAACGTAATTCCACTCAGCTGGGTCTTCGCTTGCTTTTCGTAATATAAAAGCTTCTTCAGGTGCAGCGAGAATACGGCTTTTCGTTCTTTCTACCATTTGTAAAAAGATTTGGCGACCTGATTCGCTTAATATTTCTAAATGAGGTAATAGATCTGCAGCAGGGGTAAATCCTTTAGCGACAGATTGATAAAATTTTTGAACGATGCCATTTTTTTCTTCGGTATATACGATTTCTATAAGACCATTTTTCTCTAATTCTTTTAAATGGTAATGAATTTTCGCCCTTGAAATGCCGAATTTCTCAGATAGTAATTGTCCTGTATAAGGACGTTCACATAGACGCATCATCATTTCGGCACGTAGTGGATCGCTTATTGCTTTTAGTTGGCTATAAGTAGTTAGTATTAACATGGGCTTCAACATAATCAACTCCTCAAATTAAATTACTCGGTCAATATTATTTGACTGAATTGTATCAAGGATTCTATTTATTTTCAATACTTTCTGAAAATTTAATTTTTACTATGTAATCTTCTGTTCATATTCCGTTCATATTTCTTTTTTATGATAAGTGCATAGAAAGTAAGAGGAAGGAGCGAGCGAAATGTTTTTAGCTCTGCGTGAATTAAAACAATCAAAATTAAGATACGGATTAATCGGACTTATTATGGTGTTATTATCATTTTTAGTCCTTGTGATTTCAGGATTAGCAAATGGATTATCATATGATAATGCTTCATCGATTCAAAATATGGAGGCAAATAAGTTCGTTTTAGCAGATGATGCGGAAAATAAATTACTTCGTTCACAAATTAAACAAGATGATGTAGATAACGTAGTAAATCAAGTAGGCGAGAAAGAAGCAGTTCCGTTTCGTGTGAAAGTTTCAACGTATGAAAAGAAAGATAGTTCGAAAAAAGTGGATGTTGCGATTTTCTCAAGTGAACGTGATTCATTTTTAGAACCGAACATTGTAAAAGGTGAGAAATTAGGTACAGCAAACAACGAGATGGTTGCTGACGAATCAATTAAAGAAAAAGGAATCGATATTGGAGATACAATTATTGATCCTGTTTCAAAGAAAGAATTTAAAATCGTTGGATTTACGGAGAATCAAATGTTTAGCCATACACCAGTCGTTTATGTAAATGAAGACGTATGGGGCGCTATTTCACAACCAAACCAAAAAGATTATAGTGCAATTGCACTTAATACAGATAAAGAAGTAAAAAATGCACACGTAATTGACAAAAAAGAAGTGCTGCAAAGTATTCCAGGATTTAAAGAAGAGCAAGGAACATTAACGATGATCATTGCGTTCTTACTTGTTATCGCTGCGTTACTAATTGGTGTATTCTTCTACGTAATTACATTACAAAAAACACAGCAATTAGGTGTACTAAAAGCAATCGGTACAAAGAACACTTATTTAGCAAATAGCTTAGTCGTACAGGCGTTATTCTTATCAGTTGTGGCGATGATAATCAGTATTGTTCTTGTACAAGGGTTAGAACAAATTTTACCAGCAGGTATGCCGTTCTTATTAACAACACCGATGATTGCACAATATGCAGTAATCTTTATCGTAATTAGTATTTTAGGAACACTTATTTCGTTATACCAAGTATTAAAAGTTGATGCATTAGAAGCAATTGGAGGCGGGATGTAATGACTTCATTATTAAAATTAGACAAAGTAAGTAAAGTGTACGGAGAAGGGAATACGGAAGTAACAGCCCTTCATCCGATATCGCTTGATGTGAAAGCTGGAGAGTTTATCGGAATCGTCGGTCCTTCTGGATCAGGGAAAAGTACGTTATTATCAATCGCGGGTGCATTACTATCACCATCAAAAGGGGATATTTACATTCGTGAGCAAAATATTACGAAGTTATCAGAAAAGGAAATGACAGACATTCGTTTGAAAAAAATCGGCTTCATTTTCCAATTCGCAAATCTCGTTCCATATTTAAATGTAAAAGAGCAATTACTGTACATTGCAAAGCTTAAAAAAGAAAACAAGCAAGAATCTGAAAAGCGTGCAGATCACTTACTAGCAGCATTTGGATTAGGAGAAAGAAAAAATCATTATCCAAATCAACTATCTGGTGGGGAAAAACAAAGGGTCGCAATTGCTCGTGCGTTCATGAACAACCCAGATTTAATATTAGCAGATGAGCCAACGGCAAGCCTAGACTCAAAACGCGCACGTGAAGTTGTTGAAATGATGAAACGCGAAGTGAAAGAGAGCCAAAAAGCAGCTATTATGATTACACATGATGAAAGAATGCTTGATGTATGTGATCGTATATTGACGCTTAGAGATGGACAGTTAATACAAAATTAAACAATGAAAAAGGACAACAATGCATATAAGCGTTGTTGTCCTTTTTACAAATATATTTATAATGGCGTTATTTCGAGAAGAACGTTTTAATTTTATTTCGTGTTACTAATAAAAGTCCACCTAAAATAGATAACATACCTAAAGCCATATTACTTGATTGCTCACTACCAGCGTTAGGAAGTTCTCTAGCAGTATTTTTCGCTGGAACATTCGTAGTGTTAGTATTCGTTGTCGTTTGTTTCTGTTGTGATACTTCATTAATTTTGTTATCTACATTTTGCTTCGTAGTATGTACCTCAGCTAATTTGTCATCAATTTTTTTCTCAGTATGTTTAAAGTCGTTGATTTTAATATCTAAGTCTTGTTTTTTCTTTGTTAAATCGTCTGAAACAGTTTGTTTTGATTGTTTCATTTCATTGATTTTATTGATTAAATCTTGTCTAGCTTCTTGTAATTCAGCTAGTTTGTTTTTGATATCTTGTTTAGCTAGTTCTAAGTTAGCGGAAAGACTATCTAAATTTCCTTTGATTTTTTTTAGTTCTTCTAGCGTGTTACCAGTGTTTGGCTTCTTTTCTTTTAGCTCAGCAAGTTTGTCCTCAGCAGTTTGTTTCGCTTTTTTTAGCTCGGCTAATTTTTCATCTACTTGTTTTTTAACTTCTTTAAGTTCATTAACCTTCTGGTCGATGTTCTCTTTATGTTGCTTAATTTCATTCACTTTTTCATCGATAGTTTGTTTATGTTCTTTAATCTCATTCACTTTGTTATCGATATTTTGCTTATGTTCTTTTACTTCAGCAACTTTATCTTCTACTTGTTTTTTATGCTCTTTAATTTCAGCGATTTTGTCCTCAGCAATTTGTTTGTCTTGCTGAAGTTTTGCATCTAACTCTTGTTTATGTTGTTTAATTTCGTTGATTTTTTCATCAGCAACTTGTTTACGTTCATGTAGTTCATTAACCTTTGTATCAACATTTTCCTTAACTTGGTTAAGTTCATTCAACTTTTGATCCACGTTTTCTTTGTGCTGCTGCAATTTCGCATCTAACTCTTGTCTATGTTGCTTAATTTCAGCTAATCGATCTCCAGTACTTTGCTGAGTAGTAGCATCATTTACTTCAGCATGAGCAGAGTTCGCGCCAGCAATCATCGCTAAAGCTAGTGTAGACGCAGCGATTGTTTGTTTTGTCTTCATATTTTTGTACCTCTTTCCTATGAATGAATTCCATTCTGTAAAATTGAGCATATAAAAGCAGATTATTATATCATTATATACCATGTTCGTCGCCTAGAGGAATTATTTGCATAATAATCTATGATTATATAATGTTTAAAATCTATTATTTAGGGGGAGGGGATGAACTTTTAGCGAGATGAATATAGAGAATAGACAAAATGGCCGGAGAGATAACGAGCTGAAAACTTGACAAAAAAACTTATTTATGCTATAATTTAACAATATTAAAATAACGTGTATAATAGGGTTCTCCTGGCCAGGGGAACCCTATTTTTGTTGTGAAAATGAAGGAGTGTATGTGCATGAAAAAAGGTGAAGCAAGTGTAACATCGTTAGTATCAGCTTTCAGCAGGGCATATCATAGTCAGTTTGATAATCCGAAAATCTTTGATGATTATGTAGCTAAAGAGTTCATTTCACAAAAAGAACGTAACGAAATTGAAACGAACATGATTCAAGGAATACATTTTTTCAATAAAGAGATTGCAAAGCAGTTTCAAGACAATCCGAAAGAAATATTAAAATGGATTACACAAGTGCAGTTATCACCAACACCGTTAGCACGTGCGGCATATTGTGAAAGAGTATTACTACACGAAATTACACTGGGAGCGAAACAATACGTCATACTCGGTGCGGGATTAGATACATTCAGTTTTAGACACCGAGAGTTAGAAAATAAAATAGAAGTATTTGAAGTGGATCATCCTTCTACGCAACAGTTTAAGAAGGAGAGAATAAAAGAAGCAGAACTTGAAGTTCCAAATCACCTTCATTTTGTGTCGATGGATTTTACGAAAGAAATTTCCTATGAACAGTTACGGAATGAAGGATTTGAACATAAAAAAACGTTCTTTAGTCTGTTAGGTGTTTCGTACTATTTAACGAAAGAGGAACTTGCTAGTTTAATAGAATGTTTATTCGAGATGGTTCCGGCAGGTAGTTCTATCGTTTTTGATTATCCCGATGAAAACCTATTTACGGAAAAAGGGTTGTCTAACCGAGTTGAAAATATGGTAAAAATGGCAGCGGTAGGCGGAGAACCGATGAAATCATGTTATTCTTATCGCGAAATGGAAGCATTGTTAGAGAAATCGGGTTTACTCATTTATGAGCACTTATCACCAGAGGACATAAATACATTATATTTTGAAGGAAGAAATGATTATTTGAAAGCTTTTGAGACGGTGCAGTATATTCATGCGGTGAAGAAGTAGATAATGAGTATTGTGAATTTCCAAGGGAAACAATTGGGATATCTTAAGAAAGAAGAGATTTTGTCTTTTTATTGTATACATGAATCAGCTTACTTTAATAGGTAGATTAAAATAAACTATGATATGATTAGCATTGGATTTCTTAATAAGGGGGTTTTTAAATGACGCCAGAACAAATTGTTAGAAAATTTTTTGATGAAGTACGTTCAGGGAATAATCCTGACTATTCAAATCAATTCATGGCAGAAGAAGTATTGGCACATCAAATTGTATCTGAAGAAGAACAAACAGTTTGCAGAACACCTGAAGATTATGCTGAACATGTAAGAGAGATGATTGAAGTATACGGTAATTTTTCTTTAGAAATTCAAGAATTTTTAGCACAAGGAAGTAAAGTATATGTACGTTGGAAACAAGTAGGTATGCATGTAGGAGAAATCGATGGATATGAACCTACAGGACTTTCAATCATTCAAATAGCAAGTGCAGTCTATAGAGTAGAAGATGGAAAAATTGTAGAGTATTGGATTCAAATTGATAGGTCAGGAATTCAAAACCAATTAGAGCGCAATAAAAATATTCAGTAGTTAACTTGTAAAGCTATAAGTAGGCATGGGGAGAAATCTCTGTGTCTCTTTTTATGAAAAATAAGGAAAAGAGATGTAGTGATGGAAAGTATAATGCTATTAAGCGACTATATGATGGTAACGTTACATTGCCATAAATCTAAGGTTTCACACTATTAATGAAACAAAAAATACACTATCTTTTCTTATAATACTACAGAAAGGATAGTGTATTCTTGCAAAGAGATGGGCATATAGCGGGATCCTATGTATACTGATCAATTTACATTTGACAAAATTAATATTTAAGTGTGCGTAACCATATGGCTCTTTTGTTTGCTCGTTAGGAAAATTAGTTCTTTATTTCCATAAACTTTAACAAATCGTCCAAAACTTCTTGTTGATTCTGCCAGAGTTCAGGTAAGTTATTTAAGGGGAAAAATTTTAGCTGTAAGCTTTCTTCATTATCAGTATGTAATGTTCCATGAAAATCTCTGCAAATATAAGTCAATTTCACTAAGGCAACTTGATCACCGTTTGATAGCGTTCTTTCGTATTTTTTTCCAGAATACACATTAAAGAATTCAAGTTTTCCTAATTTTAAACCAGTTTCTTCAAATACTTCTCTCCTTGCTGTATCTTCAACTGTTTCGCCGAATTCCATAAAGCCGCCAGGATGTCCCCATTTCCCATTATCAGATCGTAATTGCAGAAGTACTTCATTCTTTTCGTTCAATACAAAACACCCTGCAACTACCATAATTACTTTTTCATGTCCAACCATATTTCTTAAATAACTTATATAATCCATGTGTTTCAGCTCCAATATGAATTTATATTCATTATAAATAATTTCATAGCAATTTGTTTTGTTCATTGCAGTCCCAATTGTAACATACAATTTAATCCATGCTATCCCTCGATTACCTTAATTGTACCATGAGCAAGGACAAGGAGTAACCATACTCTTATAAAGGAATCTCTATTTTTATTTTATGTATTTTTATGAATGATAAAGTACTTTATTGAAATTGTGTAAAGGAAATTAAAATACAACATATTAAACGAAGTGATTTATCGTATAAATTTACATTCAGTTAATATTAGTAGGTTAATAGAAAAATTAGTGTTAATTGTTGAATGGGGCGTGTAAAAAAGACAAAATCTCTTAAAAAACACTTAAATTTTTATTCCATTAATCTTTACAATCTCTCTCTATAATGTGAATTGGACAAGCATCTAAGAGAAAGCAGAACATATCAGTTTATACATTTTATTATTAGGGGGAGAATTTGTATGAAAAAGGCAGTTGCTTCATTAGCTGTTATGGCGGCGTTATTACCGACATTTTCAGCACATGCGGAAGGGAAAGGGCAAGTCCGAAAATCAGCTACAACTTTTAACGTTATTAGTGATATTCAAGGGGATTTAGGAGATTTTGATCATGTGTTAAAAGATATGAACAAAGTGATGCCACTTTCTAGAGCGCTTATTATGAATGGGGATATAACATCAACTGGACAGCAGTCACAATATGATGATGTGAAGCGTGTGTTAAACAAAAATAAGGTCCCGGAAAATGTATGGTCAACAGTTGGAAATCATGAATTTTATGCTGGTAAATGGACGGCTGATGGGAAACTTTCTCAAAATACATGGCCAAATGGTGTAACTGAGGAAACTTTATTTAACCGCTATTTGAAATTTAGCGGACAAGAAAAAGTATATCATAAAAAAGAATTAGACGGTTATCCGCTTCTATTTTTAGGAACTGAAAAATATATGAAATACCACGATTCAAAAATGTGGGACGAAGTATATATGAGTGATGAGCAACTAGGTTGGTTAAAACAAAATTTAGAAGAGTACAGCCAAAAAGATAAAAATAAACCAATTTTCATTTTCTCTCATCACGTTTTACCTGATACTGTGTCTGGATCAAGACAATCACCATATCTACAAGACTATTTAAACGTCGATAAATTGTACGATATATTAAAAGACTATCCGCAGGTCGTTTTCTTTACGAGTCATACGCATTGGGATTTAAACTTACCAGACTGGGCTGGTAAAAAGAAGATTGCAGGTGGAGATGAAAAAGGATTTACAGTTGTAAATACGGGCGGAATTGAAACGGGCTGGATGTCAGCTGGACCAAATGGCGGAGAGAAAACTGCTCCAGATGGATATTCATTTAAACAAGGACTACAAATAAAAGCATACGGTAACGATGTAATCGTAACAGCTTACGATTATAAACGTGATAAAGATATTAAAAAATTATTAATTAGCGATTCGAAAGTTGCACAAATGGCACCAAATGTTACAGCAGATGACAGTAAAAACGTAATCGTCGGTGCAACAGAATACATGGAGTATTCTATAGAAGGAACGAATGAGTGGCATACGTATAATCCAGGGAATCCTCCGAAATTTGATGGGGACAAAATTGTATACGTACGCCATAAAGGCGAAATGAATTTACAGCCGGGATTAACGCAGCTACTTCGTTTTTCGGTAAATAAGTAATTGGAAAGGGCCTACTTTTTAATGAGTGGGCCTTTTTTGTTTTGTTGGTTTTTGTCGGTAAGTCGATATCTTATGTCGAATCGTCGATATATTGAAAAAATCGTTGATATATTCCAAGTTATGAACGATATATTTGAAAAATCGTCGATATAAATTTCATGTACCGAATTGAAGTGATAAAACCGTAAATGCAATGTCACGTACCGAATTCCAATACATTTTAAATTCAGAAAGATGACTTCATCATTTTTCCATGTAATAATAGTATCGTTACATATATTGTGAAAGAAGTACAAAAGGAGCGTTACAATGAATTTATCTAAATTTCCAAGAAAAAAATATACAGAAACATATACACCAATTGAAAAGTTAAACAACTTTTCTGAAGCACTTGGTGGCCCAACTATTTATTTTAAACGAGATGATTTACTTGGTTTAACAGCTGGTGGTAATAAGACGAGAAAGTTAGAGTTTCTAGTTGCGGACGCGCAAGAAAAAGGTGCGGATACGTTAATTACAGCTGGCGGTATTCAGTCTAACCATTGCCGTTTAACTCTTGCAGCTGCGGTAAAAGAAAAGATGAAATGTATCCTTGTATTAGAGGAAGGGCTTGAGCCAGAAGAGAAGCGAGACTTTAACGGTAACTATTTCTTATATCACTTATTAGGTGCTGAAAACGTAATTGTTGTACCAAACGGAGCAGATCTTATGGAAGAGATGCAAAAAGTAGCGAAAGAAGTTAGTGAAAAAGGTAATACACCATATGTAATACCAGTTGGTGGATCAAATCCTACTGGTGCAATGGGATACGTTGCTTGTGCGCAAGAGATTATGGCGCAATCATTCGAGCAAGGAATTGATTTCAGTTCAGTCGTTTGCGTAAGCGGTAGCGCTGGTATGCACGCTGGTTTAATTACTGGTTTTTCTGGAACACAAAGCCAGATTCCTGTAATCGGAATTAACGTAAGTAGAGGAAAAGCGGAGCAAGAAGAGAAAGTAGCAAAACTTGTAGATGAAACTTCAGCTCACGTTGGTATTCCGAACTTTATCCCGCGCGACGCTGTTACGTGCTTCGATGAATACGTAGGGCCAGGTTACGCGTTACCAACGCCGGAAATGGTAGAAGCCGTACAGCTGTTAGCAAAAACAGAAGGTATTTTACTTGACCCAGTGTATACAGGTAAAGCAGTAGCGGGACTAATCGACTTAATTAAAAAAGGTAAATTCAATAAAGAAGACAACATTTTATTCGTACATTCAGGTGGTTCGCCAGCTTTATATGCGAACACGTCTTTATTTGCGTAAGTGTGAAAAGCATTGGGTATCCAATGCTTTTTTGTTATGTAATGGAATTATTAGGAAGTGAGAGGGGCGATTATATGAGTTCAAATTTAAAGTAGATCATATATACGGTACTTAGCATTTCTATTCTATTAATTTTATCCTTTTCGGCAAGAAGACTCCATCTGATTTGTGTTACGGGTGAAGCCCAACAATTCAGGTGGAGATGAATTGCCGTCAGCGGGTAGACGAAACAATTTTGTTTCTTTTGTCTTACGATATAATCTGCCCTAGATAAGGAGGGAATATATCGTAGGACAACGAAATTAGATAATGATAATCATAATCATTTGGCTACTTAAACCAAAAGGAATTACGATGAAGACCATGTTCACATTTTGTTCCGTTCCAAATATTGATTTGTCAAAAGTGATTAACAATTACAAAATTTTTTCTTTCCTAAGAAAAAATACAATCTTAGGAAAGAAAAAATTGTAATGAACTCTTTGAGAAAGGTGGTGAAAAAAATGGCTAGAAAGAAAGCAGTGAAAGTATTACGGAAACAAAAGAAAAGAGAAACGATGCAACGATTCACGCAGAAACAGAATATCGGACGAGCTTGCCTTACTGCAAAAGAATTTCGTTTACTTAAGCGTATGTCACATAGCTCAAAAGCGTTGCGAAATGTTGGATTGTACACGATGAAACAAAGTTATTTGAACAATAACAGGATAGCTACTGTAAAAGAAGTGGACACCGCTATGCAAGCCGATATGAACTACTGGGGCATGCAATCAAACTCTGTTCAAGCCATTCGTAGAGCCTTATTTACAGAAGTGAAGAGCTTTTTTAAAGCGTTGGAACAGTGGAAGAAAAATCCTGAGAAGTTCACAGGTCGTCCGAAGTTTCCAAATTATTCTCGTTCCACTGACAAACGAATCATTGAAATCTATCAAGTGCCAAAAGTGGATGAGAACGGATATTGGATCATTCCGATGAATGTTGCATTCAGGAAAAAATTCGGTTCCATTCAAATACGTATGCCTAAAAACTTGAGAAATAAAAAAATCTCCTACATTGAGATTGTACCGAAGCAAAAAGGTCGGTTCTTTGAGGTGCATTATACATATGAAATGCACGTTTCTCAAATGAAGAAACCATCCACGACTACTAGTAACGCTTTGAGTTGCGATTTAGGTGTAGATAGATTAGTAAGTTGCGTGACAAATACAGGTGATGCATTTTTAATTGATGGAAAAAAACTAAAATCCATTAACCAGTACTTCAACAAAACGATACGTAATCTGCAACTGAAAAATATGGAGAATGGAATTTCAAAACGTATTGTAACGAATAAAATGGCCGCACTTTGGCATAAACGAGAACGACAAATAAATGGTTACATTTCACAAGCGGTAGGCTTGTTGTTCAAAAAAGTGAAAGCATGTAACGTAGATACAATTGTCGTAGGGTATAACGCTGCTTGGAAACAAAAATCTGATATGGGAAAAAAGAATAATCAAAAGTTTGTTCAAATCCCATTTCATAAACTGATGGCAGCGATTGAGAATAAATGTGTAAAAGAAGGCATTCGCTTTTTAAAACAAGAAGAAAGCTATACTTCAAAAGCTAGTTTTCTTGATAAAGATCCGGTTCCAGTTTGGTCTAAGGATGATAGGACGCAGTATCGCTTTAGTGGCAAACGAATTACGCGTGGTCTGTACCAAAGTAAATCAGGGAAATGTATTCACGCTGATATGAATGGTGCATTGAATACCTTGAAAAAATCAAAAGTTGTAGAATTGGATGACAATCTCAAAGTGAAAACGCCGATTCTATTAAAAGTACAAAAACGTAAGGCTGTTGCTTCGCGCATAGCTTAGTGGGTGCGTCAACCATCCATGTGTACTCGACTTGTCGGGGCTTGTAGCACACGCCGGATTCATCTGAGTGGTGGCTTCTTCCATAAGGAAGAACTGCTCTTTTTCGAAAGGGTGGTGCAAGTGGGGAAACGAACGTTCGTTGCCAGTACCAACCAAAAACATACTTGGGGTGATACCATAAGGTGGCATGAATGCTAGAGCGTCAACTGTCTAGTGATGGACGAAAAGACCTAGCATTCAAACTCAAGCCCCCACTGAAACGTTTTATCTCAGTGGGGGTAGTTGACTTGTGGCTTATGGGGTGTATTTGTATTTTACATCGTGAAAAGAAGTGAGATTCAATTTATTGTTCAGTTTAAAAACTCGATGTAGTTAGGTACCCAATTAACAGAGAAAGTATAAAAATATATGGTACGTAACTTTTGACCTTCCTCCAGGAAAATAAATATATACGACAAATTATGACAAAGGAATATATATACGTTTGTTATACTATGAAAGTTATTGATTTGTAATGTATATATAGGAGGATTTTTTGATGTTAAAGAAATTGTTATTAGTTGTACTGATGAGCTTGTGCGTATTTACTTTAAGTGCTTGTAAAGGCGACGAAGAAAAGTTAAAAGCGACAACAGGTGAACAAAAAATAGATACGGAAAAAGTAGATGAAGATAAAAAAGTAGCAGAGGAAGAAAAACGCAAGCAAGAAGAGCAACAAAAAGCAGAGGAAGAAAAACGCAAGCAAGAAGAGCAACAAAAAGCAGAGGCAACAAAAAGCAGAGGAAGAAAAACGCAAGCAAGAAGAGCAACAAAAAGCAGAGGAAGAAAGCAAGAAGAGCAACAAAGAGCAGAGGAAGAAAAACGTAAACAAGAAGAGCAACAAAGAGTAGAGGAAGAGAAGCGTAAGCAAGAAGAGCAACAAAGAGTAGAGGAAGAAAAGCGTAAACAAGAAGAGCAAAAGGCTCAGCAACAGCAGTCAATGCAACAAGCGAGCACACAAAAACAAGAAAAAACAACACAAGCAACGAGCGGGAAACCAACAAGATCACAAATTTCAGTTGGTTCACATGTAGTTATTCAATTGGATAATGACTATAGTAAGACTGTAAGCGGTGTTGTGAAAGATATTTTAACAAATAGTGAAACACATCCGTACGGAATTAAAGTTCGATTACAAGATGGGAAAATTGGCCGTGTTCAAAGTGTTAATTAATGAAAAAAGATTAGCAAAATGCTAATCTTTTTTATTCATTCAAATTTTGGTCTACTGTTACTTAAAAATCTAGTCAAAAATAATGAAATTTCAGGAAAAATAAGGTACACTAGTCAATGGTTTTGATTTAAAATCGATTGACGTTAATGTATACGGGGGAAAGATTGATGAACAACAATCAAGTAAATGAATCAGTTGAAGAAGTGGATAAAACACGGGTAAGATCAAGAAAACGATTTGCAAATTGGAAGCTAATCGCAGCGGGTATTGGTGTAATTGCACTTCTCAGTGGGGGAATGAGTTATTATCAGGCAACGCACTTCAATTCAAATGTTACGATTAATGACACAAAAGTCGGTGGTCTGAGTGCTGATCAGGCAATGCAGAAATTAAAAACTTCTGGACTAGCAAATAAAGTTTATGTCGATCAACAGCAAATTTTAGATGAAAAAGATACAAAAACAGAACTTACGGAAAAAGATTTGCCGCAAGTTGAGAAACTATTAAAAAGTCAGTGGACATTTTTCCCTTCTGCAAAGGAAAAAAATTATTCATTGCTACCAGAAGAGGCAGATCAGTATCGTAGTAACACGATGAAAAAACTTGTAGAAGAAAAGCTCATCTCTATGAATGAAAAATTAAAAGCGCCTCAAGATGCTATGGCGAAGCTTGAACAAGGAAAAATTGTTATCTCGAAAAGTGTTGAAGGAAAACAGTATGACGTTACGAGTCTACTGAAAGATTACGACAAGCAGAAGTATAAAAGTGAGATTCATTTGAAGTCTACATACATACAGCCTATTAAAGAAGACGATCCGATTATCAAAAAAGAGGAGAAAGCACTACAGAATCTTCTTGGGCAGTCCGTTGAGTATAAAGTGCAGAATGAAGTGTATCCTTTAAAAGCGAAAGATTTAATTCAAAATGCCTCTATGTCAAAGGATATGAAAGTTACAATTGATGCGAGCGATATTAAGAAAAAGATTGCAGAAATTAATAATGCTAAATCTACATTAAATAAAGACTTCGCTTTTAAAACACATTCTGGTTCGGTCATATCAGTAAAAGGTCAAGGATACGGCTGGGCACTAGATGTTGAAAAAGAAACAAAACAAGTTCAACAAGCCTTTGAGAAAGGTGAAAAATCGCTTTCTGCTTCTAATATTCACGGAAATGGTTGGGAGAAGGAAGGTATCGGTTATAAAACAACATCGAATAATGGCATCGGAGACACATATGCAGAAGTTTCCATTGCAGATCAACAAATTTGGATTTACAAAGATGGGAAATTAGTCGTCACAACAAATGTAGTAACGGGTAAACATAGCACGGGTGAAGATACATCACCAGGTGTGTGGTACGTCCTATACAAACGAACACCATACACGCTAAGAGGAAGCGCAGTAGGGAAAGCTGATTATGCAGTTAAAGTAGATTACTGGGTTCCATTCACAAATAGCGGCCAAGGATTCCATGATGCGGGCTGGCGAAAAGACTGGGGAAGTAATGCTTATTTAACAGGAGGATCAGGCGGTTGTGTAAACCTTCTACCTAATGTTGCAAAAACTGTGTATGATAGTATGAGCACATATGATCCAGTTATTGTGTATTAGAAAGTAGCTACGTATCAAGAACTTAAACGAATAAACAAAGCAGGAAATCTTACCTGATGGTACATGAAAAAACACCTCTTGCATTCGCATACTAAGTGTACAAACGCAAGAGAGGTGTTTTTGTTTGAAGACAAGAGTTTATTGCTTATAAGAAACAAAGTGGCAAGAGATTGAGATAAAAAAATAGGTGTTCAAATAGTCAATAATAATTGATAATGAATATCGCATATTTAAAAAAACTCCTAACAAAATTTGTTAGGAGTTTTTTCATGTTTCTACTCTACTATTTTAAAAGTCGGACGACTATATCGCTATCAAGCTAACAAAACAAAATACCATCTAATATGAAAAAATACGCTATTCTTTCTGAAGAATCATAGGAAAGGAGTACTTGATATATCATCACTATAAAAGTATCGGTCCAATCCCAGTGTATATTTGTGACGTGTTGAATTTAAACTTGATACCTTAGATTCACAGATTTTTCTCCAGTCGTGCGAATTTGATTACGTATAATTACATAAAAACTTGTCATTGTAACTTTGTTATCTTGCTGTTACATTCCAAAATGCGTACAACAGCGTACCCTCAAGGTTATACTGAGTCTGGAGGTGATTCAAAGTGACATACGATCGGAAAATGAATTCGGAACAAACTAATTCATAAACTGATTTTTACAAGTAAATTCCATCCGTATTTCACTTGGTTTATAAACGAATGCGGAATTATTTTTCGGAAGATGGGCTTTTCATTAGCCAAGAGAGTTTTAAAGATCAAGTCTTCATTTTGAAACTAAAATCGCTTTTATATTAGGCTTCGAATTTTTATGTGGTACAGACATTAGTTGAAAGATAGGTTTTTCCTGTTCTTATTTATATCGTTAACTTGATAATTTATAAATATGAATTTAATGGGGGGATATTATGAAAGATAGCAAACGTTTCAATTTTCACAAGCTTTGGCTAGGACAGTCTATAAGTTTATTAGGTACTCAGTTTACAATAGTAGCTTTGCCACTTTTTGCATTAGAGGTGTTACAAACAAGTGAAGCAAATGCTGCTATACTTCGTGGGGTTATATTCGTCCCATACCTAATTTTCGGTTTAGTAGCCGGTGCTTTAATAGACATTTTTCATAGGAAAAATGTCTTGCTAATTTGTAGTTTATGTCAAGGAGTATTTTTTTTATCAGTATTCATACTGACTGTAACAAATATTATAACGTTCCCTTTACTGGTATTTATCATGTTTTTAAATGGAATATTCACCACGTTTTACAACATTGCCATTCCTTCTTTCTTACCGGAAATACTAACAGATAAAGAAAACTTAAAAAAAGGAAATGCTCAACTAGCACTTTCGGAGTCGCTTTCTATAGTAATTGGTCCTATGCTTGCTGGAATCGTCGTTACTCTAGTTGGATTAACAGGCTCATTCACTGTTGACGCAGTAACGTATTTTGTTTGTTTTATGTTTGTATTATTTATTTCAGAGTTTAAACCGCATACAGAAGGTTCTTTAAAAGACGTAAATTTAAAATCTATATACCAAAACATATATGAAGGTTTGGTATATTTCAAAAAACACCCTGTATTGGAACCAATTGTGACATGTGGTGCTGTTTACGGTTTTTTTAAATACATATTAAATAGCATTTTAGTAATATTCCTTTATAAGGTAATGGGTCTATCTGAAATTGAAATAGGATTTGTTGTAGGTTCAGCAGCGGTGGGATTTTTAATAGGTAATACGATACTCATGAAAAAAAGTCAACAAATTAATAATACAAAAATGCTTATTTATAGTGCCACTGTATCAGTTACCGGTTTGGCTTTTATACCGATAATGGGATATATGGGAACAGTTTACGGAATAGTAGCCGCAAGTATCATACATGGTATGGGAGAAGGTGTATTTGGCCCTTACGCTGCAACTATACGACAACTTGCCTCACCAAATCACATGCTAGGCCGAGTAAATGCTGTACAGCGTACGCTGAATTGGGGAGCTTGGGCATTAGGAAGTTTTGCTAGTGCATTTTTAATTTCTATATTTGGGCTTCAAACTACGTTATTTATAGGGGGATTCGGAACAACATTGTGTTTAGTGGCGTTGTTAAGACGAGGTGTATCAAAAGGAAATGATATTGAATATACGAGTTCATTTTAGAGGAGATGATTATGATGCATAAGGTATTAAAAGGAACTGACATAGAAAATAAAACACACATTTTATTTATAGGGGGATGGACAAAGCCTATACAAGATGCATTAGACAGTGGCTATACTGTTTCGTACATAGGATCGTACGCTAAACACATATATTTTGATGGGACTATCTTAGAAAAATGTTTCTATAAAAAAGAATTAGACACGACAAACATACCCTTGTCTATATACTATGCTGAAGGATTATTCAAAGAGAAACCCTTTGATGTGGTTGTATCTTTCAACGAAACAGCATTAGATACGGCTTGCATAATTGCAAAGATTTTTAATGTTAAAGGGCCTTCTTACAATGCTAATATGATAACCCGCAATAAAGACATGATGCGTGAAATGCTAGCAGGTAAAGACTTTTCGATAGATTCGACAGTTTGCAATAACATTAAAGATATTAATGAATTTTTGAACAAAAAAGATAGTATTATAATAAAGCCCCCGATTGGCGCAGGGGGTAAAGGTGTATCTAAGCTAGACAGGGGAGATGACGTAGAGGTATTTATTAAAGAAAATGGTATTCAACTACCTGTTTTAGTGGAAGAGTACATTGAAGGTGATGTAGTTTATACGGTTGAAACCGTTTCTTATAACAAAAAACATTCTATACTAGCGATATCAGCTGAAGTATTTAAAGAAGATACGTTTATAATAAACTATACTATTATGCCGGCACCTATAGATGAATCTCAAAAACAATTAATTATGGAAAAAGTAATGATATTTTTGGACGACATGCAAATGGAAAATGGCATTACTCATACAGAAGTAAAGATAGACAAACAAAATAAGCCAATAATTATAGAATCTCAAGTTAGAATAGGTGGTGGCAACATCTGGAAGATGGTGGAACTAACAACCGGCATATCTCAATTTGGGTACTATTATGATGTGTTAGCTACTGAAACTATAGATGAATTTAGATGTATATCGTCAAAATGTCAAGCCATGTCTTTAAGCTTGATTCCAAAACCAGGTTGCTTAAAAGAAATAAAGTATAAAGAATTAACTAACATATCCGAGGTGGTATTAATTGATCTATTAGTAAAAGAGGGAGACATCATACCAACTATTGTGGATAGCACTCAACGCAAAGGATCTATATTATTTACGACTAATGATATGAAACGTATGTACGAAGTTGCAGAGGAAATATGTAACAACATAACGTTTGTTTATTAGGACTTATCAGAATGGAAACCTTCTTTTAAAAAATATATGTAAAAAGAAATGTGGCAAATGACTGGTCTGTATAAAAAAGATAATTTTTTGAATTACCTGATATTTATAAATCTAAGCGAAATAATGAACTATCCTATGGAAGAAAGTTGAGGTAGCTAATCGCATATGTTTTATTGAAAGGATGTGATTGAATTATGGAACGGCCGAATTGGGGAATTGGAGGATTAGTATTCGTTGGCTGTATGTTTCTTGGTGGAGGAGTGGGATCTATGTTAGGTAATGCCCAAACTGGATGGCTAATAGGAATGGGCGCTGGATTTCTTGGGATGGCTTTAACGAGACTGATCAGAAAGTAATGTAACTGGGATTCTTCTTCCGGTAAATAAGGAAATATGTAAGTAATTCATGGCATAAGAGCTCCATAAATTATAGTTAGAATCTTCTCTTTTGTATTTGTCTTTTCTAAATTTCTCCATACATAGATACGATTCTCAAGTCGGAGGATGGCACCTTAGGGTGTCTTTTTTATGCTCTTTAAAAATGTCTTACCATATAATAGCTGATTTTTGCTTTCAGTCTCCGATGCCCATTAAGCATAAAATCAAAATTCTGCACCATTTAAACTTTGATAACAATTCATACGATCAAGAATAATTGAGTTAATAGCTTTCGGTAGATTGCCATCATCTTTTTTATAATAGAATAGATTCATTACCGTTGCATACCTATGTATTCATTCATAACCTAACAGTAAAAGGGGGGATGATGAAAGATATGGCGAGTAATGATGAATTAATTTGTCAACAGTTTGCAAGAATTATCGGCGGACAAGAAGGATTCGCTGGCGGGAAATGTGTGGCAACGATAAATCGAGATGAAATACAAGCAACAATCTTAGGTAAACGTTTCAGAGTAACAACTTCCTTCTCATTCGAATCACGAGATTATAAAACTGGACGAGCATTATGCCTAGGACGGGTAGCGCTCTTACAAAAGGAAGTTACTGAATTTGTTGCTACAATTCTAAAACAAGGAATAATCGTTTCGTCTATACACAACGAGTGGTTATGTGATAATCCAAATTTGATTTACGTTAATATCGAAGACGTTGATGATCCACTAAACTTCGCAAGAAAAGTTAGAAGAGCGTTATGCAATTAACTAATTTCTTTCGTTAAATGAGTGATTTTGTTAAGTAGAATATTTCGGATTGTTGAATGGTTTTATAAAGTGAAAGAAGACGTTCCATAATTGGAATGTCTTTTCTTGATGTTTTTATAATTTGAAAGACGAGGAAACGAACTTGGAGGGAGTATTGGAAGCATGTTTGAGAAGATTAAATCATTGGAAAGAGAAATGTGTTTAAGTCGGGGTTATGGACCTATCCTTCGGTTCTAATTAACTAAAAGAAGAACTTCCCCATACCGATTAGGCTACCAATCATTCCTATTCCATTCATAGTGCCTTTTCCTACTGTAAGTAAGTTTCCAAGCATTCCTGGCTGACCGTAACCTCCGTTATTCCCCCATCCCATGGGACTTATCTGTCCTCCCCATCCTGGAGAGTTTCCGAAAGCCCCCCATTTATTGGTATTAAATTTAAAAGCTTTAGCTGGCGGAGATAGTAAAGCGGCAAGATGACCTTGTGCGAACATCCCTGCATGATTGAATGGTTGGGCCCAGGGGAAGGGAGGTTTTTGAAAATTAAAACCTGCATGGCCTGGTAATGGAGTCCAATTAGCAGGATGTCCTTGGGGCATCATCCCTGTATTTGGCTGTCCCCAAGAGAAGAGAGGGCGGTGGGGATTGAAAGCTGTATAATTGGCTGGTGAATCCCAACTAACTGGATAGAAGCGACAACTCCAATTCTCAGGAATCTTCAAACCATTCATACCTTCAGCTTTAGTTATTTGGGGCTGTAAATATAATGATGACATTGAAATTTGGTTATTATATTGTTCCTCGTCTCCCTTTGAATTTAAATCCCAATATTGGTGCATAAGCTTATTCCCCTCACTTTAAAAATGTAATGTTAGACTTAGCCTATGTAATCTTCCTTTTTATGGATGGTTACATAACTAGATTTCCAAGCCTGTATTTAAAGGAATGGGTGTGTGGTCTTGTTGGTTTATCCCGCTGTTTGTTGTGGGCTGCCTGCAAAAGTCCCACTGATTAAAGTTTCACTTTATTTTAGAAGGGTATTTTCAGTTGCTTCTTTTGTTTATTTTAGCCTAATTTATTTTCGGTTAACAAACGTGTTTACATATTCATTCAAAATCTTAAGATGGGTAAGTAGAATTGCTAAAAAGAGAATATCCATTCGAAGAGTTTGGCAAAATACTGCAAGGGTAATATATTCTCGCGCAAATATGCAAACGATTTAAATGAATCAATGGAATTTATAATGAAGGGGCAAATAAATATATGAGTGAAACGTTACATAAAAGAAAACCACCGTATTTAATGCTTGTAATCCTTTTTATTGGGGCATTTGTTTCATTTCTAAATAACTCGCTTTTAAATGTAGCCTTGCCATCAATAATGAAAGATTTAGACATTAAAGATTATTCAACGATCCAGTGGCTTTCTACAGGGTATATGCTTGTAAGTGGTATATTAATTCCGGCATCAGCATTTTTAATAACCCGCTTCTCCAATAGGAGTTTATTTATTACATCTATGGTGATTTTTATTCTTGGTACGGCCTTAGCGGCTGTAGCACCGAACTTCGGTTTATTACTTACTGGCCGGATGGTTCAAGCAGCAGGTTCTTCAGTCATGGGGCCTTTGTTAATGAATATTATGCTAGTAAGCTTTCCAAGAGAAAAAAGGGGAACAGCAATGGGGATTTTTGGGTTAGTTATGATTACAGCTCCAGCAATTGGACCGACACTATCAGGTTATATTGTAGAGTATTATGACTGGCGTTTGCTTTTTGAAATGATTTTACCGCTAGCAATCATTAGCTTACTGTTAGGGGTTTGGAAATCGGAGAATGTCATGAGACAAAACAAAAATGCAAAACTTGATTATCTCTCATTACTATTATCTTCTGTCGGTTTTGGCGGTCTGTTATATGGGTTTAGTTCTGCAAGCTCCTATGGTTGGACGAATAAAGTTGTCGTAACAAGCTTAATCATAGGCGCTATTGCCCTAATTGCTTTCATTATCCGTCAATTAAAAATGAATGAACCATTATTGGATTTACGTGTTTACAAGTACCCAATGTTTGCACTTGCTTCTGTAATTGCAATTGTCAATGCGGTGGCTATGTTTTCGGGTATGATTTTAACACCGGCTTATGTACAAAATGTCCGCGGTATTTCACCGCTGAGCTCCGGGCTGATGATGCTTCCAGGTGCGGTAATAATGGGAGTTATGTCACCAATTACAGGTAAACTATTCGATAAATATGGCCCTCGGATTCTTGGCATAGTAGGACTTTCCATTACAGCTGTTTCAACTTATATGCTAGCAAACCTGCAAATCGATTCTAGTCACACACATATTATCCTTATTTATACGTTGCGGATGTTTGGAATGGCGATGGTGATGATGCCACTTATGACAAACGGCCTGAACCAATTGCCAACTCGCTTAAATCCGCACGGTACAGCTGTTAATAATACAGCTCAACAAGTGTCCGGTTCGATTGGTACTGCTATTCTTATTACGATTATGAATTCTGTAACAAAAACAAAAGCTGAAAGTCTAATGGCTGAGGTAGATCCAACAACCTTCACAGAAGCTACGAAGGCAATGTTAACTCAGAAGGCTTTATTATCCGGAATTCAACATTCATTCTATGTAGCGCTTGGCATGAATATTGTTGCACTACTATTAGTTTTTTTCGTTAAACGTGTAGATACAAGTGCGGAAGCTGTTGAGAGATTAAATCGGTAGAGTGAAATAAAACTCTACATAATGATTTTTATAAGTTTTTTGCTGCTAAGAAGCTGATAATTAAAACGGGAAAAGAACTGAAAGAAACAGTGAAATAATTACATATAGTGAAAAAGGATCTGATATTCATATCAGATCCTTTTTCACTCGTAACACAGTATACTTACTTATCGTATTTGTTTGAATTGACATGAGAAACAACTCGTTTTCCCAATACTACAATTTTTAGCTCTCAATTTTTGATAAACATTATAATAATACGCTTCATTTTAATTTAGTATTTTTTCTGCAAGTTATAAATCTAATATCAACAAACAACTTAGATTATCAATCTTATAAGCAATATCATAATCGTGAATAGTTAGGGAAAAGATAAAATAAGGTAATCAATTACATATCTTTATCCCAGTCGATTCATTGCTATCTTCTTTTTATTGAATGGGATATTTTATTTCATGCTTTTTTGAAAGGGTGTTTTTAATGGATAAAAAAGTATCTGCCATTCCTCAGCCGAAAACATATGGACCGCTGGGGAATCTCCCATTAATCGATAAAGATAAACCGACTCTATCGTTTATTAAGCTGGCGGAAGAGTATGGTCCCATTTTTCGAATTCAAACTTTAAGTGATACCATCATTGTCGTTTCTGGGCATGAATTGGTAGCAGAAGTCTGTGATGAAACAAGATTCGATAAAAGTATAGATGGTGCTTTAGCAAAGGTTCGTGCCTTTGCTGGAGACGGATTATTTACAAGCGAGACTCACGAGCCTAACTGGAAAAAAGCTCATAATATTTTGATGCCTACATTCAGCCAACGGGCAATGAAAGATTACCATGCCATGATGGTCGATATTGCCGTACAACTTGTTCAAAAATGGGCAAGGCTTAATCCGAATGAAAACGTAGATGTTCCGGAGGATATGACTCGCCTTACATTAGATACAATTGGTCTATGTGGTTTTAATTACCGATTTAATAGCTTTTATCGTGAGACCCCTCATCCTTTTATCACTAGCATGAGCCGTGCTCTAGATGAGGCGATGCACCAATTACAGCGGCTGGATATAGAAGACAAACTCATGTGGAGAACGAAACGTCAATTTCAGCATGATATTCAATCTATGTTTTCTTTAGTAGATAATATTATTGTTGAACGTAAAAGTAGTGGAAATCAGGAAGAAAATGATTTACTTTCCCGTATGTTAAATGTGCAGGATCCGGAAACTGGTGAAAAATTAGATGATGAAAATATTCGTTTCCAAATTATTACCTTTTTAATAGCTGGGCATGAGACAACAAGTGGATTGTTATCTTTTGCAATCTATTTTTTATTAAAGAATCCAGATAAATTGAAAAAAGCCTATGAAGAAGTAGATCGGGTTTTAACAGATCCCACTCCAACATACCAACAAGTTATGAAACTAAAGTATATCCGGATGATTTTAAATGAATCGCTACGTCTATGGCCTACTGCTCCAGCATTCAGTCTCTATGCAAAAGAAGATACAGTAATTGGTGGGAAATACCCAATTAAGAAAGGAGAAGATCGTATTTCTGTTCTTATTCCACAGCTACATAGGGATAAAGACGCGTGGGGAGACAATGTGGAAGAATTCCAACCTGAACGATTTGAAGAGCTGGATAAGGTTCCTCATCATGCTTATAAGCCATTTGGAAATGGTCAACGAGCATGTATCGGTATGCAGTTTGCACTTCATGAAGCCACACTCGTAATGGGAATGCTTCTTCAACATTTTGAATTCATCGATGATCAAGACTATAAACTGGACGTAAAACAAACATTAACGCTAAAGCCTGATGATTTTAAAATTAAGATTCTACCCCGAAATCAAACTATTAGCCATCCTACTGTTCTTGCGCCTACAGAGGAGAAACTGAAAAACCATGAAATTAAGCAGCAAGTTCAGAAGACTCCTTCTATTATTGGAGCCGATAATCTTTCGCTGCTTGTTCTGTATGGATCGGATACAGGGGTAGCAGAAGGTATTGCAAGAGAATTAGCAGATACAGCTAGTTTAGAAGGGGTTCAAACGGAAGTGGTAGCTCTTAACGATCGAATTGGAAGTCTGCCAAAAGAAGGGGCGGTTCTTATTGTAACTTCTTCTTATAATGGAAAGCCGCCAAGTAATGCAGGACAGTTTGTGCAGTGGTTGGAGGAATTAAAACCGGATGAGCTAAAAGGTGTTCAATACGCAGTTTTTGGTTGTGGAGATCATAATTGGGCTAGTACTTATCAGCGGATTCCAAGATATATTGATGAGCAAATGGCTCAAAAAGGAGCAACAAGATTTTCTACACGTGGAGAAGCGGATGCAAGTGGTGATTTCGAGGAACAGCTCGAGCAATGGAAACAAAGTATGTGGTCTGATGCAATGAAGGCATTTGGATTGGAACTTAACAAAAACATGGAGAAAGAACGCAGTACATTAAGTTTACAATTTGTCAGTCGTCTTGGAGGATCTCCTCTTGCGCGGACATATGAAGCAGTTTATGCATCTATACTAGAAAATCGTGAACTTCAATCATCTAGCAGTGAAAGAAGCACGCGACATATTGAGATATCCTTGCCAGAAGGCGCTACGTATCAAGAAGGTGACCACCTTGGGGTGCTGTCAATTAATAGTGAGAAAAATGTTAACCGAATTTTAAAACGCTTTGGATTAAACGGGAAGGATCAAGTCATACTGAGCGCAAGTGGACGAAGTGTAAATCACATACCTTTAGACAGTCCTGTTAGTTTATATGACCTTCTTAGTTACAGTGTTGAAGTGCAAGAAGCAGCCACCCGAGCACAAATACGAGAAATGGTGACATTCACAGTATGCCCTCCTCATAAAAAGGAATTGGAATCATTATTGGAAGACGGGATTTATCATGAACAAATATTAAAGAAACGTATTTCAATGTTGGATCTTCTTGAAAAGTATGAGGCTTGTGAAATCCGATTTGAACGCTTTTTAGAACTTCTTCCGGCGCTCAAACCGCGTTACTATTCTATTTCAAGCTCTCCACTCGTTGCACAGGATCGTCTGAGCATTACGGTTGGTGTTGTTAATGCGCCTGCATGGAGTGGGGAAGGGACATATGAAGGAGTCGCTTCTAATTATTTAGCTCAGCGTCATAATAAAGATGAGATTATCTGTTTCATTCGAACGCCACAATCAAACTTTCAATTACCTGAAAATCCAGAAACACCAATTATCATGGTTGGACCAGGTACTGGAATTGCACCATTCCGTGGATTCTTACAAGCACGACGTGTTCAACAGCAAAAAGGTATGAACTTAGGACAAGCACATCTATACTTTGGTTGTCGTCATCCTGAAAAGGATTATCTCTATCGTACAGAACTAGAAAATGATGAAAGAGATGGATTAATCTCTGTACACACAGCTTTTTCTCGCTTAGAAGGACATCCTAAAACATATGTACAGCATTTAATAAAACAAGATAGAATCCATTTAATTTCGTTATTAGATAATGGGGCTCATCTTTATATATGTGGTGATGGAAGTAAAATGGCTCCTGACGTAGAAGACACCCTTTGTCAAGCGTATCAAGAAATTCATGAAGTTAGTGAACAAGAAGCAAGGAATTGGTTGGATCGTGTGCAAGATGAAGGGCGATATGGAAAAGATGTTTGGGCTGGTATATGAATTTTTCATAATTAGATAAGTAATATGTAACGAATGAACTTCTTTCGAATAAGTGAATAACTCATTTATAAAAATCCCGTATTTTTATTGAATATGGGATTTTCTTATTTTTAAATAAGCTGGACTGATACTGTAGGAAAAAATATCTGACATGAAATCAAACCTACATAATCTTAGTTTGATGGGCACGATGTTAACCACGTGATTTGAAATTTAAACCTTTGCGCACTGGTTGAACAGTTTTTAACACATTATCAAATCGATGGAGGATAGGTATATCTTCTATAACCGCTGGAATGAATCTTACCGTAGAAAAATAATAGGTAAATCATTTGACAATTAAAATGACCTACTATAATATATATGCCATAGCATATAATTAATGAAACAAATACATTCACTGTGAATAATTGACTGGTATGCTATATCCTTTTATGTCTTAATTTATAGAGGTGATACATGAACTTACATGATTTAATAGGCTATCTTGTTCATCGTACTGATGTGAAAATGACGAATTATTTTACGAAGAAATTAAAGCCTTATGGAGTTACGCCAGAGCAGTGGGGGATTATTAGTGTTCTTTGTAGCCAAAGAGCCACTACTCAAAAAGAGTTAGCAGAAGCCATTGATAAAGATCAAACTACTGTCGTAAGAATGATACAGTCAATGGAGAGAAAAGGAATTGTAAAGAAGGCTTTGAATGACCAAGATAGACGTTCACACAACCTGTTTTTAACTGAAAAAGGTGACGAATTAAAGAAAACAATCTTGCCTGTAGTGACAGACGCTCACCATTTCGTTACGAGTAATTTGAGCGAAGAAGAGATTAAAGTATTACAATCATTATTAAACAAATTGTATGATACACGCTATTAATATTTGTTCCTTATTGATGCTACGCTATTCATAAGGAACAAACTTTGTTTTATGTATTATATATGCTATAGCATATATTTTTGTTTGGAGGAATGGGGAGATAGTTTTATTTTGTATGATATTTGATTCAGGTTCATTTTTTACCTAGTACCAGTCAAATTTTTGTATTATATATGCTGTAGCATATAAATTATCAAATAAATAAGAAAGATGTGATTGCTATTTTAATATTAATCAATGTAGTAAAAGTTGTATTGTTTCTGTTCTTTTTAATGACAGGAACGAAAATTATATCTGGGAAAATGGCAGATGAGTTCAAACGATTTGGTTTACCGTCGTTTTTTAATTTCTTAACTGGGGCTTTTGAGATTGTAGGAGCAATTGGAATGTTGATAGGAATTTGGTTCCCAATGGCAGCTTTATTGGCAGGATTGTTGTTAGGCGGTACGATGCTTGCAGCTGCATTAACTCTTATTGTATTAGCGAAAGATCCCTTTAAGAAAGCTATACCTGCGCTTGTTTTGTTCGTCCTTAGTTTAGGGATAAGTTTGTATCATATTTTTTAAACATAACCGAAAACTGTTAAACTTCATGCGTTCAAGTTACTATCGTTTTGTGATTATTTTACAAATAGGGGGATTCTCAAATTAGTGCTTGAATAATAATAGCAATACGAATTTAGACATTACTATCATTCGAATCATAATCAGTAAAAGAATGGGAAGAATTTTATATTAAAAATAGGAGTGAGTGAAAATGGCATATTTATTACAAGTTGATTTTCCGTTTGAAGGTCCTTTTGGTGAAGAAATGGAAAAAGCATTTTGGGATTTAGCAAACAGTATTAACGAAGAAGAAGGATTCCACTGGAAAATATGGACTGAGAATGAAGAAACAAAAGAAGCTGGAGGCATTTATGTATTTGAGGAAAAACAAGATGCTGAAAAATACGCTGAAATGCACAAGAACAGACTTGAAGCAGCTGGTGTTAAAGATATTAGAGTAAGAATTTTTAACATTAATGAAAATTTAACGGAACTGAATCGTGGGTATATTAAATAATTGCGACAGTCGGAGCAAGCTGAAAAAGAAGGGGATAATCCCCTTCTTTTTTTATTCTTAAATTGATGGTGAGGGGGCTCGCATAAAAAGGGATTCGTGTATCGGTATATAGTTCCCTGGAAAAGGTTGTATGAAGTCTAAAATATGAGAGTTCTTACATTTGTGAAATTGACGTAAAAGTACTTTGAAGAAATCTTATTGAAATAATTTCTTCTCCTTTAATTCTTTCAGTCTACTTTTCTTTAACGTCTCATGCCCATCAAGCTAAGAAAACGGATTAACCCCAAAATAAAAAAATTCTTCGCACAATATGTGAAAGAAAAGGAGAGATAAAGGTATTTTAACCTTATCTCTCTTTTTCTATATTAATTTATTTTCAGGTAAGGAGTTGATTAGTTATTACTATTTATAAGAACGTGAAGAAGTGCTGATGCTGGTTGGAACTGTTGTAAAGGTTGAGGGGGGAATCCAAGGAAATATCAGAGATGTGCATGATGATTTGGCGCAGGGTTATTAATCCATCTTCTATGAAATCGTGGGATTATATAAGCATTTATTATCCTGGAGATTTTAAAATAAAACCTATCTAATTACAGAAGTGATTTGAACGTAAGGAAATTGTAAGAAATGCATAAGAAAAAAGAAATTTTTATTATGTAGGATACAAATATAGAGAAGCACAAAAGAGGGAGGATAAATAGGATTTATTTATACGAAAACCAAACTAGTAATAAGTGCATTCTAAATAAAAAAATCATTTATGGTACTAACATACATGTGAAAAAGAGAGGTTTTACCGTTTGTTACGACAGTATGGTGCTTGTAAAAATAAACAATATAAAGATGATTTCTGTGTAATTAGTAAGAAATAATATACAACCGCCGATACTATATGAATAGAGGGGAAGAGTGTCTTATGAAAATATATAATTAACTCCCATTTGCAGATTTAGCACTGTTCATTGCCGGAACTTTTTTATTATACCTAATACCAACCTCAATTATAAAAACAGGCTCCACTCAAAATATACTTAGTTCATTACAAATAAGTACTCAACGAGATCGTACCTCTGTCGAACAAGCAATGCGAGATACATTGCAACTTGGATACCCAGGGATACTCGCTAAAACTTCCGAGGGTAGAAAAATGTGGGGTATGCAGCTGGTGTAGCGGATATAAGAACTAAGAAACCGATGAAAACAGATTTTTGCTTTCGCATTGGAAGTGTAACGACTTAAACAAATTTTTTCTTATTTGCTTGGTAGCAATTACTGAAAGAACAGCAACTAAAACAAATACTCACTACAGATCCTACAGGAAAGGGAGGAACAATGGATATGGTCTAGGAATCTATGAAATTAAACTTCCTAACGTTGTCTCGATAGGGGGACATACAGGTGTTATTCCAGGATTTGATACTTTTGCTGGAGGGACACATGGAGGTAGGCATATGTTGACGGCAATTTGAACAGTATAGGTAGAGCCGAGAATACTGATCTTTTTAAAAGTATTTTACTTGTTGAATTTAGACAGTAGGGATAAAGCTAGAATAGTAGTTTATGTGATGTTTGTAATTGAACAAATAAAAGATGAAATTGATCATTATCTAAGGAGGCATTTTTTTATGGAAAATAAATTATCTGGGGTGTTAGCCGCTACTTTGGCTCTAACGATGAGCCTACCAACAGGAGCGATAGCGTCTTCTAGCAGTAAGACTCCGGTTGTATCTAGCCAAGAAGTTGCTAGCAAAGATTTGGAGAAGATTGCTGTAGAGAATGCTGCACTGCTCACGAAGTCCTATGAGACGACTAGCGTACAGTATGCGCTGATTGATAATGGTAAACTTATTTTGTCGGGGCAGACAGGTAAGAACGACATAGAAGGGAAAGAACCACTAACCAAAGATACTCTATACGGAATTGGTTCAACCAGTAAAGTATATACGGCTGCGGCTGTTATGAAACTAGTAGACGAAGGAAAAGTTGATTTGGATGCTCCTGTTGCCCGCTATATTCCTGATTTCAAAATGAAAGATAAACGATATAAGCGTATTACACCGCGTATGCTGTTGAATCACTCCTCGGGTTTGCAAGGTTCGACGTTCAATAATTCATTTTTATTTAAAGATAATGATGCTTATGCCCATGATATCTTGTTGCAACAATTGTCCAACCAAAGCTTGAAGGCAGACCCTGGCGCGTTCTCAGTATACTGTAATGATGGTTTTACGCTGGCTGAGATTTTGGTAGAAAGAGTCAGTGGTATGAGTTTTACTGAATTTCTACATCAAAAGTTTACAGAGCCATTAGAACTGAATCATACGGTAACATCGCAAGACAAATGGGAAGACGAAAAGCGGGCTGGACTGTATTCTCCGAAATACCAGGGACAGCTTCCCAGTGAAATGGTGAATGTGATTGGTACGGGAGGAATCTCTTCTACTGCAGAAGATGTGGTGCGATTCTCACAAATATTTATGGGACAGGGAAAAGAAATTCTCTCTAATAAAGCAGTCAAGGCGATGGAACAAGAAGAATATAAAAAAGGAATGTGGCCGGGAGATAGCGAAAATGTGTTCAACTATGGTCTTGGCTGGGATAGTGTGAAACTATACCCATTCAGTGAATATGGGATAAAAGCGTTGACTAAGGGGGGGGATACGATGCTGCAACATGCTACATTGGTTGTACTTCCAGAACAGAAGATGGCAGCAGCTGTATTGTCCTCCGGCGGCACCAGCATGACAAATCAACTGTTGGCAAACAAATTACTGCTAGCCAGGCTTAAAGAGAAAGGGACAATTAAGGATATAAAACCAGATAAATCCTTCGGCAAGCCAGTCCAGGTTAAAGTGCCCCAAGACGTGGTAAAAAAAGCAGGATTTTATGGGAATAGCTACAGCAATTTCAAAATAGAAATTACGAAGAAGGGAGAACTGTTTTTACCAACTAAACCGGAAGAAAAATATGTATATACGGCGGATGGAAGCTTTATAAATGAGAAGGGTACTTCCAAGCTTAACTTTGTCACTGAAAAGAATGGAAAAGTTTATTTGAGAGAGAGCACATATGAATTATCACCGGGATTGGGGCAAAATGTGCTGACTCACTATTTAGCCCAGAAATTAGAAAACAATGTGTTACCGAAGAAAACAGCTGCTGCATGGGCGAAGCGTGAGGGTGGCAAGTTCTACCTCGTTAACGAAAAATTTAATTCTATGAACTATCTAGGACAACTAATGCCTCTTAACACACAAATTACGATCAAGGATGGGTATTGGGACGGAAAAAAAATTACAGGTCCGAATACGGCGACGCATCAAATTCAGATTCCTGTGATGAATGGGCGGGATACGAAGGAAGCCCATTTCTATACAGAGGATGGTACTGAATATATGGAGATGGCCAGCTTTTTATACGTCAGTGAATCTAACGTAAAATCCCTTGATACAGGTCAATTATCGAAAGTTACGCTGCAAAAAAATGGGCATGCGAAATGGTTTACGATTCCGCAAGAGGCAGCAGGGAAAACGATGACTGTGGAGTTGCCATCAGGAAGTTCATTCGCGGTGTATGATGAGAATGGAGTATGCGTCAATTTTACTGTTGTTAGTGACAATAACAAAGTAAAACTACCAGAGAACGGAACGGTTGTATTTGCTGGCGCACCGAATTCCGAATTTACAGTCGCATTGAACTAGCTACAACTCGGGATAGACTTCAATAAAACAGTACGACATGGAAAAGATATTTTATTTGTATCTTAAGTATTTCCTTAAATGATATTACACTTAAACTCTTAGCTTGATAGCAATGGGGTCCCGCCACACATCCATCAACTT
>NZ_QOSD01000035.1:0-15620 GCF_008368905.1 Bacillus sp. SH5-2 | reverse complement strand
GTTCTATATTACACCTCTAACCTCTAATCGTCAACATGTTTTTCTAAAAAATATAAAAAGGCTTATTCCTTTTAAAATAAGCCTTTTTATCATATACCATTCTATTCGTTTATTATTTTTCTATAATTGGTAACGAGACGATAAACTGAATAATACCATCCTCATATTCAGCTCGAATACTACCACCTTGTAACTCAACAATATTTTTCGCAATCGCTAACCCGAGTCCCGAACCTTCCGTTACTCTACTTCGAGATTGATCCTTCTTATAAAAACGTTCAAACAGATTAGCTAACTCTTCTCTTGTAAACTCTTCACTATGATTCGCTATAACAATTTGTATATCCCTGCGCTGCCTTTGAAGAGAAACTTTTATCTCTCCATCATCTTTACTATACTTGATCGCATTTATTAGTAAATTATCAAATACACGGACCATCTTTTCTGAATCAATCGATGCATAGGTACGTTCCTCAGGAAATTTCTTAACAAATGTAAGTCCATGTTCTTCCGCCTGCGGTACTAACTCTTCTATTAATTGCTCAAGTAATTCATTTATACATACATCTTGCTTTTCTAGCATAACTTGTTCATTTGTTAACTTCGTATACTCAAATAAATCTTCTATTAAATTCTTTAACTGCTCCGACTTTGCAAAAGCAATTCTCGTATACTCATCATGTTGTTCCATATTCTCATATTTAGAATCTCGAAGTAATCGTAAGTACCCCATAATAGAAGTAAGTGGTGTACGCAAATCATGAGATACATTCGTAATAAGTTCATTCTTTTGCTTCTCTAATTTACGTTCCTTTTCTATATTATTCATAAGCTCTTCTGCCATATTATTAATATTCTCAGTTAAAGCCGCAATCTCATCTTCACCTTTTTTCTCAATACGGTAAGCTAAGTTGCCTTTTTCTATTTCTTTTACTCCTCGCGCCATTGCTTCAATTTGCTTCATCTTTCTCTTTGTTATATAGAAGAAAGAGAAAATGAATACAAGTACACCTATGAAAAACGGAAACGGCCCTTCTTGCGTATCATATATTACTTCGCCTTCTGGAATCCCACTAACAAACATGTATAAATTCTTTCCTTCAATTGTAATAGGTGCAAAAGCTACAAATTCTTTTCTCGTACTTTCAAATTCTTTTCTACCATTCATATAATTAATCGCAAATGATGATGCATTACGAATTGTATTATGCAAATCAATTTGTTCTTCTTGCGCCTGCTTCGTTTTATATAAAACTTTACCGCCCTCGTCAGTAACCAATACTTTTAAAGCTCTAGAGTCTTGTTCTAAATTTTGATTCTCTATTTCAATCATACTTGATATAGCTTCTAATTTATTTTCATGAACTGAACTATTCGCCACACCTTGAGCCTGTTGGTTAATTTGTTCCATACCAGCCCGATAATCAATTGTAGCCTCCCGATTCGCATTCTCAAAAAATGGCGCTGCTGCCTTTGCTGACAAAAGCCCTAATAACGCACAAGCAGTAAACGCAGTAATAAGTTGAATTCGTACACTCCGTTTCACACTTTTCACTATCTTTCCAATCAATTCTCGGATTTTCCTAACATAAGTAAATGGATTAAATATCTTTTTCAATCTTATACCCCACTCCCCATACTGTTTTTATATATATTGGTTTCCTCGGATTCTCCTCAATCTTTTCACGCACTTTCCGAATATGAACCATTACCGTATTATCCGACTGGAAAGATCTTTCGTTCCAAACCTTTTCATAAATTTGTTCCGCGCTAAAGACCATCCCCGGATTACGAGCTAGTAATTCTAAAATTGAAAATTCCCTCGGGGTCAATTTCACTTCTTCTCCATCCACAATAACTTTATGGGTCGATATGTTTATTTTCATCTCTCCAATTTCTAGCTCGTCCTCATTTTGAATAGCGAAGCCATTCATTTTCATATAACGGCGTAACTGAGATTTAATTCTTGCGATTAACTCTAACGGATTAAATGGTTTCGTTACGTAATCATCTGCACCCGTTGTTAACCCTAAAATCTTATCCATATCTTGCGTTTTTGCCGAAAGCATAATAATTGGCATTTCTTTCGATTCTCTTACTTTCATACACATATGAATACCGTCTACTTTCGGCATCATAATATCTAATACAACTAAGTGCACTTCATTTTCTTCCAATAGGCGTAATCCTTCTTCTCCGTCTCCTGCTTGCAATACTTTATATCCTTCATTCTTTAAATAGATTGTAATTAAATTTCGAATTTCTTTTTCATCATCTACGACTAGTATTGTTTCACGTGACACAATATCTCCCCCATCACTTTTTTAATCCCTAACTTCTATTATAGGAAAACTTCTGAAGAAAAACGTTTGGAAATCCTTAAGATTTTCTGAAGACGCAAAAAAGGTCTAGACTCCCCTTAAGTCTAGACCTTTCAAAAAACCCCTCTTATTTACGAACGTAGATGAAATATAGTACGAATAAAACTCCCAGAACATACATAACTGGATGAATCTCTTTACGACGACCGCTTACTACCATTGTAATTGGATAGAAGATAAAACCAATTGCAATTCCTGTTGCGATACTATACGTAAGTGGCATTGAAATGATAGTAAAGAATGCTGGTACTGCAATCTCGAATTTCTTCCAATCAATCTCTCCTAAAGAAGAAACCATCAAGATCCCTACAATAATTAAAGCTGGTGCCGTTACTGCTGGTGTCACAACACTTAATAATGGCGAGAAGAATAGTGCTAGTAAAAAGAATCCCGCTGTTACAACGGCTGTAAACCCAGAACGTCCTCCCGCTGCTACCCCTGCAGACGACTCAATGTACGACGTTGTTGTCGATGTACCTAAGATCGCACCAATTACAGTTGCAATCGCATCTGCAAATAAAGCTTTCCCTGCACGTGGTAATTTATTGTTCTTCATTAATCCTGCTTGATTCGCAACCGCCACAAGCGTACCTGCTGTATCAAAGAAATCGATAAAGAAGAACGTTATAATAACAATACCCATTTCAATAGTGAAAATATCTCCGAAGTGCGTTAACGCCACACCGAACGTTGGTTCTAGACTCGGTATTGCTCCCACCACAGCTTTCGGAGTATCAATTAATCCTGTTGCCACTCCTAAGATTGCTGTAAGAATCATACCGTAAAATACTGCACCGTTGATTTTCTTAATCATGAAGATAATTGTAGTAACAACTCCGAAAATCGCTAGTAACGTTGTGCCCTTTGTTAAATCCCCCAATCCAACAAGAACAGCATCATTTTTTACGATAATTCCAGCATTTTGGAATCCAAGGAAAGCAATGAATAATCCAATACCTGCCGCTACTGCAAACTTTAACTCTGATGGAATTGCATTAATGATTTTTTCACGAATACCTGAAGCAGTAAGAATAATAAAGATAATACCTGACATTAATGTTCCAGCAATTGCTGTTTGCCACGGAATACCCATCGTTAACACTGCTGTATAAGCAAAGAACGCGTTAATCCCCATACCTGGTGCTAAAGCAATTGGATACTTTGCGAAAATCCCCATAATTAACGAACCAATTGCTGCTGCTAATGCTGTAGCAACGAATACTGCGCCTGGATCCATCCCTGTACCTGCCGGTAAACCTTTAACATTGCCAAGCGACAACGTAGCAGGATTGACAAATAGTACGTAAGCCATAGATAGAAATGTCGTTAACCCTGCTATGAACTCTGTTTTATAATTTGTTCCGAGTTCATCAAACTGAAAATAGCGCTTCATCTTACGTTTCCCCCGTTATATGATTACTCGCCGTAATCTCCTAGCCCTCTTTTATCTATTAAAAATAAAAAAGGCTTCCATTGCATATACATGGAAGCGTTCTATGAATAAAGATAAGATTCCCCTCACCTTTATAAAAACGCCTCGTAGTCAAGCCATTTACGGTAGCTAGGTAGAAACTTTCGGGCCATATCCCCGATATTATACGACGGCATAATATTCACTTTTCGTTTGAATTACATACTCATATTAACTCGACAAGGGGCTTTTGTCAATTTAAAAACGAACATTTTTATAAAATTTTATATTTTCGTTCGTATTAAGCTTAAAATTTAAAAAATATCCATCTATGCATAAGCAATAGATGGATATTTTTTATAATACTATTCCCACTCAATAGTTGCTGGTGGCTTACTCGTTACATCATACACGATACGGTTAACGTGTTTTACTTCGTTTACGATACGTACAGAGATTTTCTCTAATACGTCCCAAGGGATACGTGCCCAATCAGCTGTCATACCGTCGATAGATGTTACTGCACGGATACCTACTGTGTAATCGTAAGTACGCTCATCACCCATAACACCTACGCTACGCATACCAGGAAGCGCAGTGAAGTATTGCCAGATTTCACGGTCTAATCCTGCTTTAATAATTTCTTCACGTAAAATCGCATCAGATTCACGAACGATTTCTAATTTCTCTTCTGTGATTTCACCTAATACGCGAATACCAAGACCCGGACCTGGGAATGGTTGACGCCATACGATTTCATCAGGAATTCCTAGCTCAGACCCTAATACACGTACTTCATCTTTAAATAACGTGTTTAAAGGCTCAATTAATTTGAACTGCATGTCTTCTGGAAGTCCACCAACATTATGGTGAGATTTAATTGTTTGTGCAGTTGCTGTACCACTTTCAACGATGTCTGTGTAAAGTGTACCTTGTGCTAGGAAGTCCATACCTTGTAATTTAGAAGCTTCATCATCAAATACGTAAATGAATTCATTACCGATGATTTTACGTTTTTGTTCTGGATCTTCTACACCTTTTAACTTGTTCATGAAGCGTTCTTGTGCATCCACTTTAATAACGTTCATGTGGAAGCCTTCACTGAATGTTTTCATAACACCTTCTGCTTCACCTTTACGAAGTAAACCGTGGTCAACGAAAATACATGTTAACTGATCGCCGATTGCTTTATGAATTAATACTGCTACAACAGAAGAGTCTACACCGCCACTAAGTGCACATAGTACTTTTTTGTCTCCAACAGTTTCACGGATTTTCTCTAGTTCTACTTCGATAAAGTTCTCCATGTTCCATCCTTCAGAACAACCACATACGCCGAATACGAAGTTTTTAATTAAATCGTTACCGTGCTCAGAGTGACGTACTTCTGGGTGGAATTGTACACCGTATAAGTTTTTCGCTTCATTGCTCATACCAGCAATTGGGCAAGACTCACTTGTCGCGTCTACTACGAATCCTTCAGGTAAACCAGTTACTAAGTCGCCATGGCTCATCCATACAACTTGCTCTTCTGGAAGGTTCGCATATAATTTTGATTCGTTCTCTACTTTAAGAACAGCTTTTCCGTACTCACGGTGATTTGCACGCTCTACTTTACCACCAAATTGTTGCGTCATAAGCTGCATACCGTAACAAATACCGAAAATCGGTAATCCTAGGTCAAAGATTTTTTCATCACAATGTAATGCGCCTTCACCGTATACACTATTTGGTCCACCAGAGAAGATAATCCCTTTTGGATTCATTGCTTTAATTTCTTCTGCAGTAATTGTATGTGGATGAAGTTCACTGTATACACCGAACTCACGAATTCGACGTGCTATTAACTGATTGTATTGACTCCCAAAATCTAAAACGATAATTGTATCATGTTGCTTCTTCAAAATAATCACCCCAACGTTAGTTCTCGTATATAAATATTTTCACCAATTTGGCGAAAAGCATTACTAATATAATAAAAAAAGCCAGTCCTCCGCCTCTAGTCTCATAACAAAGAAAAGGCAGGGGTCTGGCTTTATAAAGAAAGATAGTCTCCACTCTTTATAAATATAAGACACACTGCCTTCATAGTCAGGTTGTTTACGGTAACCCGGTAGAGACTCTCAAACCATATCATTGAGGATATATGAAGGATCGTTTTATATTATCTTCCTAGATTCTAACAATGAAGTATCAATGTGGTCAAGAGAGAAAGCGACAAAATTCTACAGAAATTCATTTCCTTTGCTAAAAAACACAAAAAAACATCCACTTCTATCATAGAAGTGGATGTTTTTCGAGCAAACGGAATTACATCATTCCGCCCATACCGCCCATGCCCATGCCGCCCATGTCAGGCATTCCAGCAGCACCAGCTGGTTCTGGTTTGTCAGCAACTACAGCTTCAGTTGTTAAGAACATAGCTGCAACAGATGCTGCGTTTTGAAGTGCAGAGCGAGTTACTTTAGCTGGATCTACGATACCAGTTTCAAGCATGTTAACCCACTCACCAGTAGCTGCGTTGAAACCAACGCCTACTTTTTCGCCTTTTAGACGCTCTACAACTACAGATCCTTCTAGACCAGCGTTGATTGCGATTTGACGAACTGGCTCTTCTAGTGCACGAAGTACGATGTTGATACCTGTTGCTTCGTCGCCTTCAGCTACGATAGAAGCTACTTTTGTGTATACGTTCATAAGTGAAGTACCACCACCTGCAACGATACCTTCTTCTACTGCTGCACGAGTTGAGTTAAGTGCATCTTCAATGCGAAGTTTGCGCTCTTTTAACTCAGTTTCAGTTGCTGCACCTACTTTAATTACTGCTACGCCACCTGCAAGTTTTGCAAGACGCTCTTGTAATTTTTCACGATCGAACTCAGAAGTTGTTTCTTCTAATTGCGCACGGATTTGACCGATGCGAGCTTCGATTTGTTGTGTATTTCCAATACCTTCAACTACAGTTGTGTTTTCTTTCGTTACAACGATTTTACCAGCGCGTCCTAAAGATTCAACTGTAGCAGATTTTAAGTCACGGCCTAATTCTTCAGTGATTACTTCGCCACCAGTTAAGATTGCGATATCTTCTAGCATTGCTTTACGACGGTCACCAAATCCAGGAGCTTTAACAGCTACTACATTGAATGTACCACGAAGTTTGTTCACTACTAATGTAGCTAATGCTTCGCCTTCTACATCTTCAGCAATGATAAGAAGTGGTTTACCTTGTTGTACCACTTGCTCTAATACTGGTAAGATTTCTTGGATGTTAGAAATCTTTTTGTCAGTAATTAAGATGTATGGGTTATCAAGAACTGCTTCCATTTTGTCAGAATCAGTAATCATATAAGGAGATGCATATCCACGGTCAAATTGCATACCTTCTACTACATCTAGCTCTGTTGTGAATCCTTTAGATTCTTCTAAAGTAATAACGCCGTCGTTACCAACGCGCTCCATTGCTTCAGCAATTAATTCACCTACTTCTTCGTCAGCAGCAGAAATAGCAGCTACTTGTGCGATTGAAGATTTGCCTTCGATTGGTTTAGAAATCGTTTTTAATTCTTCAATTGCAGCAGTAACCGCTTTTTCGATACCTTTACGAAGCCCCATTGGGTTAGCGCCTGCTGTTACGTTTTTAAGACCTTCACGAATCATAGCTTGTGCTAATACAGTTGCAGTTGTTGTTCCGTCACCAGCTACATCGTTTGTTTTGCTAGCAACTTCTGCTACTAATTTTGCACCCATGTTTTCGAATGCATCTTCTAATTCGATTTCTTTTGCGATCGTTACACCATCATTAGTAATAAGTGGTGAACCGAATTTTTTTTCAAGTACAACGTTACGACCTTTTGGTCCAAGCGTTACTTTTACTGCGTTTGCAAGAGTGTCGACACCGCGAAGCATCGAACGACGTGCTTCTTCACTAAATTTAATATCTTTTGCCATAATAATTGACCCCCTTGGATTGTTTAAGATTTATATAATTAACCGATAACCGCTAAAATGTCACTTTCACGTAAAATCAAGTACTCTTTACCTTCGTATTTCACTTCAGTACCTGCATATTTTGAGAAGATGATAAGATCACCTGCTGCTACCTCTAAAGCAACACGCTCACCATTTTCAAGCACTCGACCAGTACCTGCTGCAACAACTTTACCCTCTTGTGGTTTTTCTTTTGCAGTGTCTGGTAATACAATACCACTTGCTGTTTTTTCTTCTGCCTGAACAAGCTCAATTACAACGCGATCACCTAATGGCTTTAGCATGAACAATAACCTCCTCATTGTGTTATGTAGATTTTTTTATTAGCACTCAAGTCACCCGAGTGCTAACACACTTATAATAATAAATAATCTCAATTTCTTTTGCAAGTAAAAAAATCATAATTTTTTCGCAAATTACTATATATACTTTTCTATATAAAACCCTTCTTCTACTAGCTTTATCATATGAATCGTTGTTTCTACTGCTCGTATGTTACAATATGAAAGACACCCTAAGTTGTTTTCGCTACACACACAACTTTTTCCTGTCTTCTATTTTAATTTCCAATACAAATTTACAAAAAAATCATAATTCGAATGAAAGTTTATATCGTAGGTAGCATATTACATGTTATCCTGCCTTATCTCATACACTAGAGTTAGAAAGGATGGTTAAACCATTTGAAGAAACAATATTGGTGGATTATCGTTACATATATTTTAATGCAGTTATCATCAATTGCTGGATTACCACTTCTCCTAAAAACTGGACTTTATGATAACAGGGGATTTACTAGAGAGGAGAAATTTCAACTCATAACTGGCCACTGGGCAATCATTAGCTTCTTTATTGCATTATGTATCGTACTTTGGTTACTTAGAACAGATATTCGTGACAGACATTTAGATACGATGCGCTCTTCTGTTCCAGCTACAGTTGGATGGATTTTCATCGGGTTCTTCTTAGCATTTTTCTCCCAAAGTATTGCTGGTATGATTGAAATGTATTTACTAGGTATTAAACCTGGATCTGAAAATACAGCAAGGCTTATGGACATCGCAAGAACAACACCTTGGTTCCTTATTGTTGTATCTATTATAGGGCCAATTTTAGAAGAAATCGTATTTAGAAAAATTTTATTTGGTACACTTTATAAGAAGTTTAACTTCTTTATTGCCGCTATCATTAGTTCTCTTGTATTCGCGGCGATTCATTTTGATTTTACTCACTTATTGGTATACACTGCTATGGGGCTCGTATTCGCCTTTTTATATGTAAAAACGAAACGTATTATCGTCCCTATCGCAGCTCATGTTGCAATGAATACATTAGTTGCAATCGCTCAAATTGCAGTAAGCAATGAGCAAATTCAAGAAATGATTAAAGAAGCTGAGAAAATGCAAGGCTTTATCGGAGGATTTTTAGTATGAGAAACTCACCATTGTTCATGGCTGCATTGTACTTCCTTCTCGGATGTATCTTTACACGTTTCGCCATTACGAACGTAACAGATACAATCTGGAATATGTGGACAATACTATTTGCAGTTATGGCGACAATTGATTTTAATTTGGCGCTTCGCCTTATATTAGTTAAATTTGCACAGAAGAAATAATAAAAATAAAACGCAGAGGTCGCTTCCTCTGCGTTTTATTGTGGATAATTTTTCAAAAAGTACACGAGTGTTTGTAACTCTACAGCTAAATCAATATGATGAATTCTTATATTCTCTGACACATTTAAGCGTGCTGGTGTAAAATTTAAAATACCGTGCACGTTTGTTTCTGCCAATCTATCGGCTACAGATTGTGCTACTGTAGCGGGTACTGTTAATATCGCCACTTGTATATCAGTTGATAAACGTTCTTCTAATTCATCTAAATGATATACAGGAATGCCTCCGATTTCTGTTCCAACTTTCTCTTCACTAACATCAAATGCCATTTCAATCTTTGTATTATTGTTTTTCGTGAAATTATAATGTAAGAAAGCGGTCCCTAAATTACCTACTCCAATAAGCGCTACACGTGTTATATCATCTTGATCGAGTGTTTCCCGGAAAAATGATAATAAATAATTTACGTTATATCCATATCCTTTTTTCCCTAACGCTCCAAAATATGAGAAATCTCTTCGAATAGTTGCGGAATCAACCTTTACCGCTTCACTTAATTCGGCTGATGAAACACGTTGCTTACCAGAAAGAGATAAGTTTTGGATAAATCGATAGTATAGAGGCAATCGCTTAGCAGTGGCTTGTGGAATTTTCTGCTGATCCATATAACCTCTCCTCTCTTCCTATCTTGATTCATATACTTTAATCAAATACAGAAGTTTAGCACTCATTAAATTCCTTGTATAATAGAAAGAAGAAGTATTCTCTCTGTATTTTAAACTATACACTATTTTTAGTATGATTGAGAAATATAAACATGGCAAAGTTAAGAAATTATTTGAGGTGAAAACATTGATTTTATTACAAGTAAATGGACTTTCGAAATTATACGGTGCAGAAACGATTCTTGCAAACATAAAATTGGAAGTGCAAACGAAAGATCGCATCGCATTAGTCGGACGAAATGGAGCCGGAAAATCTACATTATTAAAAATAATTGCTGGGGAGTTATCTCATGATGGCGGCGAAATTATAAAACCGAAAGATGTCTCGATTGGGTATTTAGCTCAAAATACCGGATTAGAAACGTCTTTAACAATTTGGGATGAAATGTTAACCGTCTTTACGCACTTGCAGCAAATGGAGACAAAACTTCGAAGGCTTGAGCAAGCGATGGGAAAAGAAGAAAACTTTTCAAACGCAGCTACATACGAAAAATTATTAGCTGATTATGATCAATTGCAATTAGACTACAAAGACCAAGGTGGCTATCAGTACGAAGCAGACATTCGCTCGATTTTAAGCGGTCTTGGTTTCCCAGTTGAAACGCATCAGACGACAATCTCTACTTTAAGCGGTGGACAAAAAACACGATTAGCTCTCGGTAAACTATTATTAACGAAACCAGACTTACTTATTTTGGACGAGCCTACAAACCATTTAGACATCGAAACATTAACATGGCTTGAACAATATTTACAAGGCTATCCTGGCGCAATACTAATCGTTTCCCATGACCGTTACTTCTTAGACAAACTCGTTACACAAGTATATGAAATTTCGAATAAAGAAAGCAGACGATTTGTTGGTAACTACAGTAAATATTTAGACTTAAAATCAGCACTATACGAGCAAGAAATGAAGCGTTACGAAAAACAACAAGATGAAATCGCGAAACTTGAAGACTTCGTCCAAAAGAATATAGCTCGTGCATCTACGACGAAGCGCGCACAAAGCCGCCGTAAACAATTGGACCGAATGGAATTATTAACAAGACCATTAGGTGATTCTAAATCAGCATCCTTCCACTTCGACATTGAAAAACAAAGTGGGAATGATGTTTTACAAGTAAAAGATGCAACTATCGGCTATGATGCGGATCCGATTATTGAACATGTAACTATGCGCTTAACACGCGGGGATAGCGTTGCTTTAGTTGGACCAAACGGAATTGGAAAATCCACATTGTTAAAGTCCATTGTGAATAAGTTACCATTATTAAATGGTGATGTTTCTTTCGGATCCAATGTATCTGTTGGTTATTACGATCAAGAACAAGCCAATTTAACATCTTCTAAGCGTGTGTTAAACGAACTATGGGATGAATATCCACTGCAACCTGAAAAAGAAATTCGTACGATACTAGGTAACTTTTTATTCACAGGGGATGATGTACTGAAGCCAGTATCTTCTCTTAGCGGTGGACAAAAGGCTCGATTAGCTCTCGCAAAACTTATGATGCAAAAATCCAATTTGTTAATTCTCGATGAGCCAACGAACCATCTTGATTTAAATAGTAAAGAGATTTTGGAGAATGCTTTAATTGATTACCCTGGAACTCTTCTATTCGTTTCACATGACCGTTACTTTATTAATCGCGTAACGACAACCGTTGTTGAGTTATCAACAGAAGGTGCACAGGAGTATTTAGGGGATTACGATTACTACGTTGAAAAGAAAAATGAAATGATTGAACGTGCAGAGCTTGAACAGCAAGAAAATGACGTACCTGTTCAAAAGGTGGTTGCACAAGAAAAGTTAAATTATCTAGAAGAGAAAGAGCGTAAAAAACTAGAGCGTCAACGCACTAGAAAAATTGAAGAACTGGAACAAAGTATCGTAGAATTTGAAGACGAAATTGCTACTTTAGAAGATCAGCTTTGCTTACCAGAAATATATGCTGATTATGAAAAAGCTAGTGAAATTACAACTAAAAAACAAACACTACAAGAACAACTTGAAGCTTGTATGGCAGAATGGGAAGAGTTGCATTTATAAAAGCATTTTAGTAAGAAGGGTGTCTCATAAGTCGAGATTTTTGACTATGCGACATCCTTTTTTGTTTTCTAGAGCGGAGCAACGTCATCGTACATGAACATTTTTTGAATATGTCCATCGTAACTGAAACTATATCAACGATTCGACACCAAGTATCGATTTACCGACAAAGTTTGACATCTGTACCAATTCACAAATTAAAAGAAGATTATCTCGAAATATCTTTTAGATATTCACCATTATTTTATTTCCCGAAAAAGGATATATTCAAAGGTCAGACTTCATCCGATTTATCCACAACGTTATACACATATCCACCTTTAATATATAAACACAGAAATAACTTTTCCACATTATCCACAACCACCAAAAAAGTTATTAACATTTTATATACACAGTAAAAGCCACATTATCAACAAATAATATGGCTTTTATCCACAAGCTGTGGTTAATTTTGTGTATAACTACGCTTCAATATCTAATCCTGGATTTGCATTTAAAGCTAATGTCGCACGTTTTCCTTGTTCATATGCAATTGTACCTGCCGCTGCAATCATTGCTGCATTATCTGTGCATAAGAATAATGGAGGAATAATTAGCTCAATGTTTTCTTTTTGTGCAAATTCTGCTTCTAAACGTGCACGAAGCCCTTTATTCGCGGCCACTCCACCAGCAAGAAGCACTTGCTTTACGTTATATGCATCCGCTGCACGAGACGCTTTCGTTACTAATACGTCAATTACACTCTCCTGAAAACTTGCTGCTAAATCTTCTGGTGCAATTTCTATGCCGCGTTGTTTTGCGTTATGCACAGTGTTGATAACTGCTGATTTCAATCCACTAAAGCTGAAGTCATATGAATCAGGTTCTAGCCATGCACGCGGTAAATCAATTGTTGGCTCTCCTTCATGTGCAAGACGATCAATATGAGGCCCCCCTGGATAAGGCATAGATAACGTACGAGCTACTTTATCATATGCTTCTCCCGCTGCATCATCTCTTGTTTCACCAATTACTTCAAATGAACCATGTTCTTTCATATAAACAAGCTCTGTATGTCCACCAGATACAACAAGTGATAGTAGTGGGAATTGAACTTCTTTTACTAAACGGTTCGCATAAATGTGACCAGCGATATGATGAACACCCACTAGAGGGATATCATGTGCAAATGCCACTGCTTTCGCTGCGTTTACCCCTATTAGAAGCGCTCCTACTAAACCAGGTCCTTCTGTTACAGCAATTGCATCAATATCCTCAAATGTGATATTTGCTTCTTTTAAAGCTTCTTCTAACACAACTGTAATTTCTTCTACATGATGACGAGATGCAATCTCTGGTACAACCCCACCAAAACGTTTATGACTTTCAATTTGTGATGCAACGACATTCGCAATAATTTCCGTTCCATTTTTAACAACTGCTACTGCTGTTTCATCACAACTTGTTTCAATACCAAGTATAATCGTATTTTTTTCCATTATATATTCACCCACATTACGAGACCATCTTCCTGATTGTCTGCATAGTATCGTTTACGAATTCCACCATTTTGAAATCCGTATTTTCTGTATAACTGTTTTGCTACTTCGTTTGATACACGTACTTCAAGTGTCATCGTTTTTACCCCTAGATCTTTCGCTTCAGAAATAACTTCTTTCAATAAAGCATCTCCTAGCTTTTGACCTCTGTATTCTGGCAAAATAGCTATGTTTGTTATATGTGATTCATCAATAATTATCCACAATCCACAATACCCAATTACACGACCATCTTTTTCTAACACAACATAATGTGCATGTTCATTCATCGTTAACTCACGGTGAAAGGCATCAGCAGTCCAAGGAGTTGAAAAAGATGCTTCTTCAATAGCTACAATTTGAGCGATATCATCGAGTTCCATCTTTCTAAGTATCATATCCATCCTCTGCAGACTCCTACTCGTTTTGACTTTCTAACCACTTTGTTTCAGCTTCAGCTAAACGAAGATAACTAGGAACAAATGAATGTACATCTTGTTCTTCTTTTTGTAATCCTAAGAACGCTAGCTCACTCGGTCTTGGGTTATTTTTAGTGAAAGGAGCAAATACAGCTTGATCACCTAAATGTTCTATGATGGTTTCTTTATGCAACTTAACATCATTACCAATAAATAAAACACGCTTTCCTGTATCTTTTAACATTTGCAACCAGTCTACAATAAGGATGATTCGGTCTTCTTCTATAGAAGTTAAATTCTCTCCTTCATATGTATATAATCCGGTATAAACTTGTCCACGTCTTCCATCGAATAAAGGACAGATTAACCCATTAAAATTAGCTCCATTTGCAGCAACTACTTCTAAGCTTGATACACCTACAATTGGTATTTGAAGGGACCACGCTAATGTTTTTGCGGCTGTGACACCTATGCGAACACCTGTATATGACCCAGGTCCAGCGGCTACAACAATTTTAGTTAATTCTTTCGGTTTTACACTACATTCTTTTAACAGTTGCTCCACAGCTGGCATAAGACGTACAGAATGGTTTTTTGTTAAATTTGTAATGATTTCCCCAATCACGTTTCCTTCCTCAATAAGGGATACACCCATTACGTAATTTGAAGTATCAATTGCTAGTACTTTCATCTTGTAATAGCTCCTCACATAATCTAATATAGCGATCTCCAATTGGCTCGAGTACAATTTTTCTCGTGTCATCTCCAGCATGGAATAAACTAATTTGTAACTTTTCATTTGGTAAATATGCTTCTATTAAATGAGCCCATTCTACTACTGTGATTCCTTCACCATAGAAATACTCATCAAAACCTAAGTCCTCTTCACTTTCCGCTAAACGATACACGTCCATATGATATAACGGTAATCTTCCTCTATATTCTTTAATAATATTAAAGGTAGGACTATTTACAACTCTTTTCACTCCAAGACCTTTTGCTAACCCTTTTGTAAAAGTTGTTTTGCCAGCTCCAAGATCTCCTTCTAAAATAATTACATCTTGTGCCTTTACAAGTTCACCTAATCTTTCTGATAATCTTTGTGTTTCCTCAGAAGATTTTGTTGTTACTTCATATTTACTCACAGACTCCACCTACTTTATTCACAATGTTCTCTGCTCTTTATTATACAGGTTTTAAATATATAAAAAAGTCCTTAGGAGTTGTCCTAAGGATAGTTTGACTGTCTTTATTAGTTTTTTGTTAAAACAAATAAAAAAATACGAAACAACTTGTTTCGTTCTTTTCTTTATATAAAATGGCGGTCCCGACCGGGGTCGAACCGGCGATCTCCTGCGTGACAGGCAGGCATGTTAACCACTACACCACGGGACCATTGGTTGCGGGGACAGGATTTGAACCTGCGACCTTCGGGTTATGAGCCCGACGAGCTACCGTGCTGCTCCACCCCGCGATGATATAAATAGCTTGGCGACGTCCTACTCT
>NZ_QOSD01000034.1:0-21385 GCF_008368905.1 Bacillus sp. SH5-2 | reverse complement strand
AGCTGAAACCTTTTTTATTATGCTGTAGGTAAGACGTAAAAGAGTACGCAGAAGAACATCATCGCACTACCACCTAATACGAAAAGATGCCAAATGGCATGATTGAAAGGTAACTTTTCCCAAAGAAAGAATATAGCTCCTACAGAATATAAAATTCCGCCCGCTAAAAGTAGTGAAAAACCATGGCCAGTTAAATTTTCATAAAGTGGTTTAATAGCAACGATTATGAGCCATCCCATTATGATATAACATAGCGTTGATGCCTTAATAAAGCGACGTACAAAGAAAATTTTGAAGATGATACCTCCGATTGCTAGTGTCCATATAATAGCGAGTAACGTCCAACCTAATGGTCCACGAAGCGTAATAAGTAAAAAAGGAGTATACGTGCCAGCGATTAATAAATAAATGGCGGAGTGATCAAGTATAGTAAATAATTTTTCTACCTTTGGATGGTGAATGCTATGTAACAATGTCGAAAACAAGTACAGTAAGAACATGCTTACACCATAAACCGTAAATGCAACTACTGCAGATGCGGTACCATGCTTAGAGGCATGAATAATCAATATGATTAAGGCAGGGATGCTTAAGATGGCACCGATACCATGTGTAATTGCATTTGCAATTTCTTCTTTCACAAATTGGGTCATTCGTGTCATTTTTTCAGTCATAATGCAAATCCTTTCTACTATCATAAAGTGAAACTTTAATCAGTGGGGGTGTTCATCCCCCCACTGATTATTAGTTGAACCAATCGGGCTTTTACGGGCAGTTGATCCCCCACGTAACTTCTTTGCTTGCACTGAATTTTGAGGTGGTGGTTCTTACTGCCCGTTAAAGCGAGGTAAAATAATATGTCGTTTCCCTTACCATATCATACACAAGGACAATAGAAAATGAAATTTGTATAATTGATTATATTTTTGAATTTTTTTGACAAAAGACAATGGATTTGTTGACGTTTTCAAACTTTTTTGACAAAATAAAATTATGTAATAGTAGGACAAGGAATCTACTAATAAAGGGGATGGGGAAATGTTTTCAAATATTGGCTTTCCAGGGTTAATTTTAATTTTAGTAGCTGTACTTATTTTATTTGGACCTAAAAAATTGCCGGAAATCGGGAAGGCTTTAGGGGAAACGTTAAAAGAATTTAAAAAATCAACGAAAGAATTGACAGATGATGCATTTCAAGAGAAGGAAAAGAAAGAAAAAATGTAATGAATTTTCCTTGTAATGGATAAATAAAGTGTGGTGAACGAGATGGAAGATCAAGAAATGAGCGTAGTAGAACATATTGTTGAGCTTCGTAAACGAGTAATATATACAGTCTTATCATTTGTATTATTTTTAATTATTGGATTTACTTTTACGAAGGATATATATTTTTGGCTCGTAAAAGATTTGCCGATGAAGTTAACAGTTCTGGGACCGAGTGATGTATTGTGGATTTTTTTCTCGATTGCTACAGTATTTGCTATCGTTTGTACAATTCCTTTTGCTGCTATACAAATTTGGTTATTTGTAAAACCGGGATTACATCCAAATGAACAAAAGATGACAGTGATGTATATACCGGTATTGTCTATATTATTTATTTTAGGTTTATGTTTTGGATATTTCATTGTAATGCCGTTTTTATTTCATTTTTTAACTACGATAGGTAATGAAATGTTTAATACGATGTTTACGACAGAAAAATATTTTCATTTTGTACTTAATTTAACAGTACCATTTGCTGTGATTTTTGAATTACCTGTAGTGGTGATGTTTTTAACAAGTATCGGACTTTTAACAGCAGAATTTCTTGTGAAAATAAGAAGATATGCTTACGTAGCTTTGATAATAATCGCATCGTGTATATCGCCACCAGATTTTTTATCACATAGTTTAGTAGCGGTACCGCTTATTTGTATTTATGAAATTAGTATCGCTTTATCAAAGATTGTTAGTAAGCGAAAACAAAAAAGAGAAGAAATACATTCGAAAAGTGCCTCGTTATAAAGGCACTTTTTTATTTAGTTGTTATACTATAGCTATAAACGTATACAATTATAAAGAAGAAAAAAATTATAGAATCTCCAAAATTTAGACAAACTTTGCGCTTTTATACGTTTATACTGAATTTATTAAGCAATTTACGGATAATGAGATTCCCGTCTCAAAGTGTATTTAGATAGGGGATGGATTAGGTGGAGATGAGTAGTGTATACATCTTCTAACCATAAGGACTATAGGGATTGTCTAAGGGTATTGTTGTATTCATGAGAGTCTTCGCTTTAAACAACGTGTTACAGCGTAAAGTAGAGGAAGTTCAAAAATCCAATGAAAAAGAGGATTGATATTGTGATTACGAAAAGTTTTTATTTCACTCATTCAACTGGGGATTGTATTAAAATATTTGAAATCCCTGTCCTACAGGCGCAGCATCCATTATCGTTTCTAATTCAGTCTCGACTTCAATTATTTATTGCAAAAATTCAAAAACAAAAGCACCCAAGATTTTCGTATTCTTTCCGTGAATATTTACAAAATTGTTTGAAGTGGAATGATTATTTAAATGTATATAAAACAAATACGCTTGAAAAAAATGCATGATATAGAGTGTGGACAGGGTTAAGAGCTCTGTCTTTTTCATTTTAGATATAAAAATATAATTAATTTGATTAATTTTCGTTCCAAATTGTTGAAAGCAATGGGAATACTAGTATAATAACAAGGAGAGCGTATTGGAAAGGGAAGAATATAATATGCAAAAAATTAAAATTGTAACAGATTCAACGGCAGATTTATCACAAGAGGTAATTGAGAAGTATGACATTCATGTTCTACCATTATCAATCTCTGTAAATGGACAAACATATTTAGATCGCGTTGATCTACAACCTGATGAATTTATTGAAGAAATGATTAAATCAGAGGAACTACCAAAAACATCACAACCAGCAATGGGTACATTTGTAGAAATGTATGACAAGTTAGGCGAAGATGGAAGTGAAGTACTTTCCATTCATATGACAAGTGGAATGAGTGGTACTGTTGCAACTGCGAATAGTGCTGCAACGATGACCGATACAAAAGTAACAGTTGTTGATTCTCAATTTATTACACATGCTTTAGCATATCAAGTAATTGAAGCTGCAAAAATGGCAAATGAAGGGCGCTCACTAGAAGATATTATAAAGCGAATTGATGAAGTGAGAAAAAATACTCGGTTATATGTAGTTGTAGATACATTGGAGAACTTAGTGAAAGGTGGACGTATTGGTAAAGGAAAAGCATTTATTGGTTCTTTACTGAATATCAAACCAATTGCTAACCTTGAAGGTGGAGCATACAATCCAGTGACAAAAGTTCGTAGTCAAGGGCAGATTGTAAAGACACTAACAAAAATATTTGAACAGGATACAGCAGGAAAGTCTATAAAAGCTGTTGCAATTCCGCATGCAAAAGCAATTCCATTAGCTGAAAGTGTAAAAGCAGCAGTTGAAAAAGTGAGTGGATTTACTCAATCAGAAATTTTCTATACAACACCTATTATTAGTACTCATACAGGTCCGGGTGCAATCGGATTTATGTATTTAGCAGAGTAATAAAAAAGCTACTTGAAATATATTTCAAGTAGCTTTTTTATGTGAAGAGCAAGTAAGAAATAAGAAGAGTTATACAGGCGCTACCGCTAATGATATAGCGAATTTGTAAATATTCATTCATAGAAAACACCCTTTATGATTTTCTATAGTATATGATGGGTGCAAGAAATAAGTAGTTACGTTATACGTGTAGCGTTTCAATTTTTTTATTTAAGTGTTTATCATTTGTTGCATTATTGTAAGTGAAAGTTTGGCCTAAAAAGAGAACATGCAGTTGTTCCCATGGTAACATACGTAAATTCCAGTTGTTTCGAAGTCTAGTTATTGCCTCACGAGGTGTTTCATCTGCGAGTGCGAAAGCTCCGTAATGCATTGGTATAAAGTGTGTAGCGTTTAAGTCTAAATAAGCTTGCACTGCCTCCTCGGGTGAAACGTGAGATATTTTCATAAACCATTCTGGTTCATAAGCTCCAATTGGCATAAGAGCAATATCAATTGAAAAGCGTTTACCAATTTCTTTGAAACCTTGGAAATAGCCACTGTCACCACAAAAATAAACGGTTTCTTTCGTGGTTTCATTATTAATAATCCATCCACCCCAGTGAGATGTATTCATATCAAATAAGGATCTTCTCGTCCAGTGCTGGGCAGGGACGAAGTGAAAGGAAACAGCACTAATTGTTGTATTTTCCCACCAATTATACTCTTCTACGTTAGTGAATTTTTTGCGAGTAAATAATTTTTTCAGCCCGATAGGTACAAGGTATAGAACATCATCATTTAGCTGGCGAAGTGTTGAAAAATCTAAATGATCATAATGACCGTGTGAAATAAGGACAATATCAATTTTAGGTAATTCTTCTATAGAAAGTCCAGGTTCTGTAAGTCTTGGAACTAGCTTTAATTTATTGGCCCACACTGGGTCTGTTAATATATTAAGTCCATTCGTTTGGATAAGAAAAGTGGAATGTCCAATCCATGTGACAGTCGTTTTTTCAATATTACTTTGCAAAAATGCACTTTGTTTAACGGGTGATTGTTCTACTAAGAAAGAAAAATCTTTTTTGTTTTGCTTTCGTTCTTTACGCCATCGCAAAAAAGAACGAATTGATTTTTTTGTGCTAACATTATCTATATTTTCATAGCGTTTTGCCATGAACATCACCTCATTTAAAATCGTTTGTATTTGTATTGTACCGAAATGTTGTTAAGGAATACAGTGAAAAACATGGATTAATGTTAAAGGAATTGTTAAAAAATAGGGGGATGTATTTACAAAGTTAACAATAAAATTAGTTTTGCAACTTCTATTTAGAGAAATAATAGTAAAAAAATATATTTTGTCTAGTAATTCGCTTGAAATAAAGAAGTAACGTACGTAAAATCGTACGATTTCGTGAACAAATGTAGTAAACAATTTTCTCGTAGTGTTAACTTTTGTTATGATAAACATAACCTATTTTAAATTTAGGATAGAGAAAAGAGGTTTATAAATGAAGCGTTATCAAAAAATAATTGGTCTTATGGTTGTATTTTGTCTCTTTGTACTTGCTGGATGTAGTGGATCGGGTTCAAAGCTTCGTAAACCATTAAATTGGGACTTAGAAACTTTCCAATTCACAAACCAAGATGGAAAACAATTTGGAACAAAGGATTTAAAAGGGAAAGTTTGGGTTGCAGATTTCATGTTCACAAACTGTCAAACGGTTTGTCCGCCAATGACTGCTAATATGGCAAAATTACAGAAAATGGCGAAGGAAGAGAAATTAGATGTTCAGTTTGTATCATTTAGCGTAGATCCTGACCTTGATAAGCCAGAAAACTTGAAAGCTTTCATTCAAAAGTTTACAGAAGATACAAGTAACTGGAACCTGTTAACAGGTTATTCGTTAGAAGATATTACAAAGTTTTCAAAAGATAATTTCCAATCACTTGTAGATAAACCAGAGAATGGTCAAGTTATACATGGAACATCATTTTATTTAATTGATCAAAACGGAAAAGTAATGAAAAAATATAGTGGCATAAGCAATACGCCATACGAAGATATTATACGTGATATGAAGCGATTAGTAGATTAAAAAGAAGGGTGCATAGCACCCTTCTTTTTTACATTAGTCTATGGATAAAATATCATGCTGCTGCGGAAGTTTTGGTGCACGAATTTCTAACACACCGTTTTGATAAGAAGCTTTCGCTGCTTTTTTATTAATTAAATACGGTAACTTAATCATTCTTGATGCTTCTGAAATGGACCGTTCTCGGCGATAATAGTTATGAGATGTTTGTTCTTCTGTCTCTTCAAGTACCTCTTCTTTTACAGAGACTTTTAAGTACTCACTTTGTATTTCAATTTGAATTTGTTCTTTTTGTATACCTGGTAGTTCAGCGGTAACAACGAGTTCCTCACCAACTTCATATAAATCTACAGGGAATGTTAATAAACGGTTTCCTTTTTGGAAAAAATGATTTAAATCAGCGATTACGCTGCGAAGTGGTGTTTGCTCAAAGAAATCATCAATTTGCTTTAAATAATTGCGAACTGGTGGGCGAGATGAATCTTTTTTTTCTTCACTCATGGTATTCCCTCCTAGAAATCAATTTGCAATATCATATGACAAAAGCGGAGAAAGGTGATTGCCTAGTTTTCATGTTTTCATAAAAAATTGTTAAAAATGTGAAATGGAGTGATTTTTTTATAGTTTTTGGTCGCCATATTCAGTTGATTATGCTAGTATAAATAGGGTTGATATAGTAGTATAGAGACAGAATGAAAACTGAAAGAGGGTAAGAAGTATGTGTGGTTTTGTAGGATGTTTATGTGAAAACCCTAGAGAGTTTTCAGAAACAGAAAAACATCAATTTGAAAATATGAACACGATGATCTTCCACCGCGGTCCAGATGACGAAGGATATTTTCGTGATGAACATGTACAATTTGGCTTCCGCCGTTTAAGTATCATTGACTTAGAGGCAGGACATCAGCCGCTAACTTATGAAAATGATCGATATGTAATTATTTTTAATGGTGAAATTTACAACTATGTAGAATTACGTGAAATGTTACTTGAAAAAGGTGCAACGTTTGCAACGCAATCTGATACAGAAGTTATCATTGCATTGTATGCACATATGAAAGAAAAATGTGTAGATTACCTTCGTGGTATGTTTGCGTTTATGATTTGGGATCGTGAAGAAAAGAAACTTTTCGGTGCACGTGATCACTTCGGTATTAAACCATTGTATATCGCACAACAAGGTGATACTACATTCTTCGCATCTGAGAAGAAAAGTATTATGCATGTAATGGAAGACAAAGGAGTTAATCCGAAGTCACTACAACATTACTTTACGTACCAATACGGTCCAGAACCAGAAACATTAACAGTTGATGTTAATAAAATCGAGCCTGGCCATTACTTCGTGAAAGAAATTGGAAAAGAGATGGAAATCCATCGCTACTGGAAACCTTATTTCAATGCTTCAAGCGCAACGAAAGAGGAGCATATCCAAGCAATTCGTGATGTGTTATACGATTCAGTAAAAGTGCATATGCGCAGTGATGTACCAGTAGGTTCATTCCTTTCTGGTGGTATCGATTCATCTATTATTGCTTCTATTGCAAGAGAAATGAATCCGAACCTATTAACATTCTCTGTTGGTTTTGAGCAACGCGGTTTCAGCGAAGTTGATGTTGCAAAAGAAACTGCTGAAAAATTAGGCGTTAAAAACCATAACGTATTTATTTCAGCGAAAGAATTTATGGATGAGTTCCCAAAAATCATTTGGCATATGGACGATCCTTTAGCAGATCCAGCAGCTGTACCATTGTACTTCGTAGCAAAAGAAGCGCGTAAACATGTAACAGTTGTTCTTTCTGGTGAAGGGGCAGACGAGCTATTTGGTGGTTATAACATTTACCGTGAGCCAAACTCACTAAAAATGTTCTCTTACATTCCTAGCCCAGGTAAGAGCGTTCTAAAAGCATTAAGTGGAGCACTTAAAGAAGGCTTTAAAGGAAAGAGCTTCCTAGAGCGTGGATGTACGCCAATTGAAGAGCGTTACTATGGAAATGCGAAAATCTTCCGTGAAGAAGAGAAAGCTGAATTAATGAAGTATTACGATGAAGGTGTTAACTATATGGATATCACGAAACCATTGTATAACGAAATTAAAGATTATGATGATGTAAGCAAAATGCAATACATCGACATGTTCACATGGTTACGCGGTGACATTTTATTAAAAGCTGATAAAATGACAATGGCAAACTCATTAGAACTTCGTGTACCATTCTTAGATAAAGAGGTATTCGACGTTGCATCTAAAATTCCGACAGAATTTAAAATTGCTAACGGAACTACGAAAGCTATTTTACGCGAAGCAGCGCGCGGAATCGTTCCAGATCACGTGTTAGATCGTAAAAAACTTGGATTCCCAGTACCAATTCGTCACTGGTTAAAAGACGAAATGCATGACTGGGCTATAAATATTATCAACGAAAGTAAAACAGAGCATTTAATCGACAAACAGTATGTATTAAACTTACTGGAAGCACATTGTGCAGATAAAGGCGATTATAGCCGTAAAATTTGGACTGTACTTGCATTTATGGTATGGCACCAAATTTATGTTGAGCATAAATACGATACGAATAAGTTCCACGAAGAAACAAAACGTGCGTATAGCTTAGTTTAATAAGAAAAACCTTAAGATCACAAATGGTCTTAAGGTTTTTTTCATAAATAGAACGTGTTATTGATACAATAATAGTAAAAGGGTGGACAACATATGATTACGTTTGAGAAAGTAACTACAGAAAATGAAAGCGTTGTTACAGAAATGTTCAGCTCGCATAGTTTAGGTGAGAAAAAGGTACAGTATTGTGTGAAAGTTGATGATACATATATTGGTGTAATAGATTATAGTGTTCAAGAGGAAAGTGCTATCTTATCTCAGCTCATTATTCATTTTGATTATCAAGGTTACGGTTATGGTACAAATACGTATTTCACATTTGAAGAAATGATGAAACAAAGGGGCGTAAAAGAGATAAAAGTATTACAAGAGCAATTGACAGAACAAGCTAAATCGTTCATAGAGAGCTTTGGTTTTATTGAGGTAGATGAAATGTATGTGAAGAAAATATAATGATGATTAGTTATGCAGTAAAATAAATATAAGGCAGGTGGATGTATGACGATGACTTCTGGTCTTGTATTAATTGGAGGATGTTTTATAGTAGCAGAACTAAGCCATATATACATTCGGAACAAAATGAATAAGAAAAGAAAACCGTATGAAATACAATACGTCCCTGTATTTTTCCTTTTGTTTTGTATGCTTGTCACATTACAAAATATAACTAACTTTCCACCACTTTTGAACATTTTTTTAAAGTTTGGTTTGCTGTATAGTGGTGCTGGAATAGCTCTTTTATTTATTTTATTTTGCATACGTTATGTTCACTATCAATCATATATATTTATTTTAAATTGGTTAAAGCAAAATGATAGAAACCGCCTTACATAAGGCGGTTTTTTATTTGTGAATTATTAATGATTATAAAAATGAAACGTACGCTATTGTATATATAGCTAAAATTTTTAAAAATGATTAGATGATTGAATATATTATCTGTTGTTAGTACGTGGTACTATAGTTTCTTAGTTTATATAGGAAGTGGAGGTATAAAGTTGAATTGTTAATTAGCTAAGATTTTCTAATTGCTTACAAATAGCGGAATTGAATTTTGGGGAGGCGTCGTTTTTGTATGTTTAATATTGATATTTTATTTCTTGAATGGATGACAAGTTTGGAAGGAAGTGCGCTTACAACATTTTTTAAACTTGTATCTAGTATTGCAAATGAAACGTTATATTTAGTTATTATTTCGATTATATATTGGTCTGTTTCTAAGAGCACAGCATTTCATATGATTGTTATGCTTTGCTTCTCTGAATATATAGGGATAGCGATAAAAGACTTCATGAAAATCCCGCGCCCGTATACATATGATGGAATTTCGGCTTTATATGAAACATCAGCTTCAGGTTATTCTTTTCCAAGTACACACGTACAGTTAGCGACAACATTTTGGGGCTCACTTATGACTTTATGCCAAAAGAGAATCATTTGGATTATGGGAATTATTTTTATTATGTTGGTTACTACTTCTCGTTTATATTTGCGTGTACATTGGCTCAGTGATATACTAGGTGCCGTTTTATTTAGTACTATAGCTGTTTATTTATACACGAAAGTTACAGTGGAATTAAGTGATAAGAAATTCATTTTGTTACAGCGAATTGTATTGGCAGTTTCAATCATTGCATATTTTATGACAGACCAAATAGATCATTTTAAACTACTGGGAGTTTTAACAGGTTCTACGATTGGTATAATGCTAGAAAATCACTTTATCAAAATGAATGAAAATAACAACTTTAAAATACAAGTCTTAAAAACAGTGTTAGGTCTCAGCTTTATGATACTGATTCAGCACATACTAAAAAAAGTAATACCTGATATGTATTACTTACGCTATGCATTGACGGGAATTACAATTACGTTCTTATGTCCATTTATTTTTCATATGTTACGGTTAAAAACTGTGAGTAACAAATAAGTAATAGTTTGAATAAAAATGAGGTCCGAATTATATATATTGAAAAAGTTTTCTGATATATCTATTGACAATATATGAGATATACATTAGTCTTTAAAATGTAAATGATAATCAATTTCATCTAGGGGGACTTATGACACGTACTAAAAATATGTTAATACTTTGCATTATGTTACTAACAATTATAATTGCAGGGTGTGGTAAAGAAGAGAAAAAAGAAAATGATACAACAGCGAAAGCAAAAGATTCGTATACGATAAAACATGCTATGGGTGAAACGACAGTAAATGGCACACCAAAAAAAGTTGTTGTTCTAACAAATGAAGGTGCTGAGGCACTGTTATCTGTGGGAGTAACACCAGTTGGAGCTACGAAACCACGTGCTGGTGATGAATGGTATCCTCATTTAGCAAAAGAGTTAAAAGATACGAAAGTTGTAGGAACTGAGCGTGATATTAACTTAGAAGCTGTAATGAAGCTTAAGCCGGATTTAATTATCGGAAATAAAATGCGTCACGAAAAAATATATGACCAGTTAAAAGAAATCGCGCCAACTGTTTATGCTGAAACATTGCGCGGTGATTGGAAAGAAAACTTTACGCTGTATACAAAAGCTGTAAATAAAGAAAAAGAAGGGCAAAATGCTCTTAATGATTATAAAAAGCGTATTGCAGGAATAAAAGAACAATTAGGAGATAAAGTTAACTCTAAAGTTTCAATTATTCGCTTCGTCCCTGGTGATGTTCGTATTTATCAAAAAAATTCATTCTCAGGCGTTGTTTTAAATGATATTGGATTTAAGCGCCCACCACTTCAAGATAAAGATGAATTTGCGATAAAAGGAATTACAAAAGAGCAAATTCCGAATATGGATGGAGATTACATATTCTACTTCACATCTGATAAAGATGCAGATAAGAATAATGAGGGAAATACATTAGCGAAAGAATGGACAGAAGATCCACTCTTTAAGCAACTGCAAGCTTCTAAAGATAATAAAGTATTCCAAGTAGATGAAGTGATTTGGAATACAGCAGGTGGTATTGTTGCTGCAAACCTTATGTTAGATGATATTGAAAAATATTTTCTAAAGTAAATGAATGGTTGAGTGCATCACTTTAAATGAGTGATGTACTTTTTTATTTGTTAAGATACAGAAAATTCCTTCTTTTAGATGTGGATAAGTTGTACAATTAAACCAATCATGGAATAAAGGAGTGGGAATAAATGAAAGCTACTCATAAAGATTGGATCTTGTTCAATGGAAGAATTATAAATACGAAGGACGAACAGCCGATGGTCGCACTAGAAGAGCGAGGATTCCAATTTGGTGATGGTATTTATGAAGTATTTAGACTATACGATGGGAAGCCGCATTTATTAGATTTACACTTGGAACGATTCTTTAATTCAATGGAAGAAATAAAACTAATTCCACCGTTTACGAAAGAAGAGTTAGTGGAAGAGTTGCTTCAAATGATTGAAAAAAATCAATTTCAAGAAGATGGAAATGTATATTTGCAAATATCAAGAGGAGCACAACCCCGCAATCATGTATATGAAAAAGATTTACAATCGACATATTTTGCAAATATTGTTTCGTTCCCAAGGCCGATTTCTTCAATGGAGGCAGGAATCAAAGTAACGGTAGAAGAGGATATAAGATGGAAATTTTGTCATATAAAATCTTTAAACTTGTTACCTAATATTATGATTAAAAATAAAATAAACGAACAAGGCTATCAAGAAGCGATATTAGTACGAGATGGAATTGTGACTGAAGGCTGCCATTCAAATTTCTTTATGGTGAAAAATAATAAATTGATTACACATCCGGCTGACAATTTCATTCTACACGGCATTACACGTCACTACGTTATTACATTAGCGAAAGAGTTACATATTGAAGTAGAAGAACGAGAATTTTCACTGCAAGAAGTATATGAGGCAGATGAGTGCTTCTTCACAGCGACACCACTTGAAATATTCCCAGTCGTTCAAATTGGTGACGAGCAGTTTGGAAACGGCGAAAGAGGACCAATTACAAAGAAACTCCAAGTTGCATATGAGGAAAGTATTAGTTTGTTTAAAGTGAAGAATTAATGATGAAGAAAAAGCTGGTATTCCCCCAGCTTTTTTTCATGATATAATTCAACCGTAGGACAAGTTTTGAAAACGCTGTAAAAAGGGGATTTAATGTATGAATTATGAAGGTTTTAAAGAAATAATTCACGGTAGACGAAGTGTTAGAAAATTCACGGAACAAGAAGTATCCACTAGTGATATAAAAGAAATTATTGATTGTGCTCGTTACGCACCGAGCGATACGAATTCACAAACGTGGGAATTCGTGGTCATTATGAACCGAGAGAAAATTAAAGAAATTGAACAAATGACGTGGGATGCATTACATAAACTTGCGGCAAAAGCGGCAGAAAACGGAGAAGAGAAAGCAGGGAAATTACTTACACGTTCTTTCGGACCGTATGCGACAGCTTTCTCTGAAGCGCCAGTATTAATCGTATGTTTAGCAACGCCATATGAATCAAAGTTTCGTGAAAAGATATTTGATCCAATTGCTTTCGTTCCTGATCCAGTTTGGGAAGAAGAAGGGATTAAGAGTAGCTGTTTAGCGGCACAAAACTTAATGTTAGCGGCACATGCGAAGGGGCTGGGCACTTGTCCAATGACAGGACCGGTATTGTTAGCGCAAGATGAACTGCGAAAATATTTACAAATTGAGTCTGAAAAACAAATAAATATGGTTATTTCTCTTGGTTTTCCAAAAGATAAGCCGAAGAAACTTCCAAGAAAAGAAGTAGATGAGATTACGACATTTGTTTATTAAATAATTGATAAAAAGACATTGGAAATAACAATGTCTTTTTTATTTTTGTGGATATTTTGTTGTGAATTTGGGCTAAAATGATGAATAAGAAAGAATTTCTATTTATTGCTTACAAAAAATTAATGTTCTATTAAGGAAAGTATGATACAGTAATCGTGAGTAAGCTTTAGTTTGTTCATGAAAGTGTTGAAAACTAGTTTTAAGACCTATAAATTATTTTTGTATAATAAATTATAATGAAATTACCGGGGGGATGAATTTTGAAGAAATTCATAATCGCTGGATTGTCTGTATTGTTATTAGTAGGCTGTGGTACTCCAAAGGAAAAAGAGGACGCACAGTCAAATCAGGAAGAACAAGTTGTAAATGCAAGTGATGAGAATATGGTCGTATTTCCTGAAGGAGTAATACCAGTTGGAGAAGGAAAAGTAAAAGTCATTACACCAAATGGCACTTCTGAAAATGGTAATATACCGACTGTATTCATCAAAAAGGATACTTTAATTCAGCAAGTTGAATTAGAACTGTCTAATTTTCAAAACGATATAGAAACATTCGTTTTTGTAGACAAAGTGTATGCAGATAAACATCAAGTAACTAGTACAACACAGACAACAGTACAATTAAAAGAAAAGACTCTTGAGACAGGTAGTCATACGATAACTGCAGTTCAGTATGAAAACAATGACCCGAAAGGAAAGGTCATTAGTTTTAATCAAGCGACGTTTGAAACGAAGCCTGCGTCTTAATATGAATAAAAGTACATTACTTAAAAAGTAGTGTGCTTTTTTGTTTGTATTGAATGATCTAACAGTGAATAATTTGTTTTGCGTTCTAGTAGTAATGGGTAAAAAGAAATCACTTATTACTACTATGACAGAGAAAGAGGTTGAAGATGTGAATCGGTTTGTTCATATCGTCTTGATTAGTATGATGATGTCAGTAATTTGGTTTACTATACAAGAGATTATTCAAATGACGCTCAATTATCAAATCCATGACATGATAATGGGAATAGTATGTTTTGTCTTTGTTTATCTGTTTTATGATAAACTCAGACTAAGGTAAGTTTCGCGAGAAAGATGTAGGTATTTCATTCGAAATGTCGAATAGTACATACGATGTCGTAATAACAAATTTTCTAGTGTTTACTGTGAAACAAGAGAAGGAGAGATAGAAGTAATGAAGAGAGCTCTTATAAATATTGATTATACATACGATTTTGTAGCAGAAAAGGGTGCCTTAACTTGTGGGAAACCAGGTCAAGAAATTGAGAAAGAACTTGTACATATAACGAAGCAATTCATTGGAAATGGAGATTATGTTGTATTTGCGATTGATAAACATGAAGAAAATGATGTACATCATCCAGAAGCAAAGTTATTCCCGCCACATAATATAGCAGGTACAAATGGTAGAGACTTATACGGTGAATTACAAGGTGTATACGAAACATATAAAAATGCCGAGAATGTATATTATATGGACAAAACGAGATACAGCGCATTTGCTGGAACAGACTTAGAGATGAAGCTTAGAGAAAGAGGAATAGAAGAAGTCCACCTTGTAGGTGTATGTACTGATATTTGTGTTCTTCATACAGCGGTGGATGCTTATAATAAAGGATTTAAAATTGTTGTTTATGAAAAGGCAGTTGCATCTTTTAATGCGCAAGGACATGAATTTGCACTTGAACATTTTAAAGCATGCTTACATGCAGAAGTGAAGTAAAAAGGGGCCTTCAAGAAGGTCTCTTTTTTACGTATAAATTGAGATGGCATTTTGTTCAATTTGTTTTTTTATGAACGGACTAAGTAAGCTATTGTAATAGGGTAGAACTCATCTCCATTTGGTAATTGTACAAAAAATTCTTTACCTGAAAATACACTTACTAACTGAAGTGTACCAATTTCAATACCTGTTTCTTCAAGTACCTCTCGTCTTCCGGCTTCTTCTGTTGATTCAGCAAGCTCATCAAAACCTCCAGGAACACCCCAAATCCCGTTTCGTCGTTGTTGTAATAGTATTTGTCCCTGTTCATTGAAAACAGCTACAGCAACGCCTGCTAAATTGAGAGGTCTTGATCCAACAACTTCTCTTAGTTCTTCGATATATTACGTTGTTTGAAACTTCCGTGAGAAAAAAGTATCAAATGAGCGATTCGGTGTTATGTGAATATATTCCTTTGGACGAGTGGAGTATTGCAAACGTATTTATAAAAATTTCTATTGTAATCTCCCTTTAGGCTATTAAAAAGGGTATATTTATAGTAAATAGAAAAGGACATCTAAAATGGAAAGATTGACGGAAGGGTTATATTGTTGAAGAGAAACAATGAATACAAATACATAAGTAAGAAAGTGCGATTTAAGGTCAGGGTACAGGCTGTTCCGAAAACAAGTGTTGAGATAATAAATATGTATTTACAATAAATCAGCTCTGTATGAAATTTTCATTAGTTAAGGAAGTGGATGAATGAGTGTATTAACGTATACGGAGGAATTTTTTAATTTTGTAAGAGAGTTTTTACTTTTAAGGTTTCTACTATTTGCTTTAGTTCTTCTAATTATTTCTTTTGTCATAAACCGTATTATTGATTGGTTTTTTAGAAAATCAAGCTTTTTTGATGAGGAGGTAGAGCAGACGATACAAAGTGTAATTCGATCTATTTTTAGGTATATCATTATCATCAGTCTTATCATATATTTAATTAGCCAATTTGTAGATATAAAAAGTATTATTGCAGGTGCAGGGATAGCTGGGGTTGTCATCGGTTTTGCTGCACAACAGATGCTAAAAGATGTTATTTTAGGATTCGCAAGATTAGCGGACAAAGAGTTTCGTGTTGGTGATTTTGTTACTTTTAACGGAACAAATTCAGGAACGATTGAGGAAATTAGTATCCGTTTCATGCAAATTCGTGAATGGTCAGGAAAACTTCTCACTATACCACATGGAGAAATTAGAACGATACAAAACTTTAATAAGGGATGGATGCGAGTTATTGAGCGGATTACAGTAAGTTATCAGGAAGATCCTACAAGAATTAAGGAATTGTTAGAAGAAGTATGTGTTAATTGCAATGAAAAATTAGATCAAACTCTTTATAGAGTAGATGATGAGGCTGTTGAACCATTTAAATATGTTGGTGTTACAGACTTAAATCCTAACCTTAAATATGTTGGGTACGAATTTTGTATTATAGGTTTGATAAAGCCAGAAGATTATTTTGAAACTTCTAGACAAGTAAGGTTTGAATTAATGTCTATGTTTCATAAGAATCAAGTGCAAATGCCAGCAGCAAATATGTTCGTTACTACTGAAAGCTTACAGCCTCTTCATAGGGGACAAACTTCATCAGATAGTTAAAAAAGTTGGATTTTCTTTTGCTAGAAAATGACTTTAGGACTTGGCGTATGTAGTAACAAAAATTACACTACCAAGTTTGGAAAATATCCATATGGAAAAAAGAGCTGAAGGAATTCAGTTCTTTTTTGTTTGTAGAATTTAGAAATTTCTTAATGTTATAATGGTAATTGGTGATGAGAATGAACTTTGATGAAAAAGAGATATATCGTTTAGAAGCATTAAAAGAAATTGCTGAATTATTGAATGAAGCAACAAATTTACAGGATATGTTAGAAAAAGTGTTGCATACATTATTACAAGTTATGAATTTACAAACAGGATGGATATTCTTCATTGATGAAAGTGGAGAACATCGAATGCTTGTAGATCAAAACTTACCACCAGCTCTTACATGGCAAGAAAAGAAACCAATGTGTGAGGGGGATTGTTGGTGTGTAGAGCGTTTTGTGAAAGGGAGATTGGAAAAAGCGACAAATATTATTGAATGTAAACGAATAGAGGATGCGATTGAATGTAATTGGGGTGAAACGGAAGATGTTACACATCATGCAACAATCCCGTTAAGATCTGGATCGGAGAAATTTGGTCTATTAAATGTGGCTGCGCCTCATAAATCACATTTTGCAGAGGAAGAGTTAGCGTTATTAGAATCGATTGCGTTTCAAATTGGAACGACAATACAACGTATTCAGTTAGTTGAGAAAGAACGTAAATACGTAGTGGTAGCTGAAAGAAATCGACTTGCACGTGATTTACACGATTCCGTAAAACAATTGTTATTTTCTATTATGTTAACAGCTAAAGGTACTCTAAATATGACGGAAGATAAAGACTTGCAAGAGATGTTAAGTTATATTGGAGATTTATCGCAAGAAGCCTTGCAAGAGATGACGCTTTTAATTTGGCAGTTAAGGCCGGAAGGATTAGAAAAAGGATTAGCAGAAGCAGTTCAAAATTACGGAAAGCTGTTAGGGATTCATGTGGAAGTTCGAATTGATGGAATGGTCTCAATTGAAGATGAAATAGAAGAAGTACTATGGCGTATTAGTCAAGAAGCAATACATAATTGTAAAAAACATGCTTCGTGTGAAAAGGTGTATGTTCATTTGAAAATAGAAAATAACCAGTTACATTTTTACATAGAAGATAACGGAATAGGATTTATACAAGAGCAAGTAAGAGAGTCCGCACTTGGTTTAAAAAGTATGAAGGAACGAATTGAATTAATGAGAGGATCGTTTCAAATAACAACAGAGCCGAAAAAAGGTACAAAAATAGAAATTCAATTACCGGTTTGAAGGGGAGAAGATAGGTGAAGATTAAATTGCTATTAGCAGAAGATCATCATATCGTTCGAAGAGGACTTGTATTCTTTTTGAAAACAAGAGATGAATTTGAAATTATCGGGGAAGCAGAAAATGGTGAAGAGGCACTATGTTTTGTAAAAAAAGAAAAACCGGATGTCGTATTAATGGATGTATCTATGCCGAAGATGGATGGAATTGAGGCGACAAAACGCATTAAAGAATACGATGAGACGATAAAGATACTTATGCTAAGTAGTTTTTCAGAGCAAGATTATGTTTTGCCAGCACTCGAAGCTGGAGCAGATGGTTATCAATTAAAAGAAGTACAACCTGAGCAACTTGTCGCTTCTATCATTGCAGTACATGAAGGAAATGCGAATTTCCATCCGAAAGTAACACCTGCATTATTAGGACGCCCAGCAGCTAAAAAAGAAAAAGAGAATCCTTTTGCTATGTTAACGAAAAGGGAGCAAGAGGTACTTCGTGAAATTGCGAAAGGGAGAAGTAATAAGGAGATCGCAGCAGCACTTCATATTACAGAGCAAACTGTGAAAACGCATGTATCAAATGTTTTAGCTAAATTGGAAGTAGATGATCGTACACAGGCTGCATTATACGCAGTGAAACATAGGGGAAACTAATAATGAGTATGAATAATTGTGTCATATGTTATGACAGAATACATAGGAGCCATTAAAATGTATAGTGATTCCGAATAAAGTTTTTTCTTCTTTCAATAATTAGGTACAATAAAGTGAAACATTAATCAGTGGGGGCTATTCCCACTGATTATTAGCCCGCACCAATCGGGTTTTTATGGGATGCAGCTACGATATTCCGTTTATGCAAACAGCAGAAGATAGTATGGTAACTGTCGCTAAAAAGTTTTTCATTCGCATATTACAGGACTGCAAGATACATTACATTTATTAAATGAAACGGCACTCGAGCAGGCTATACGAGCCTTGCAAGAAGCAAGGCGAATTGAGTTTTATGGGAATGGTGGTTCTGTTATTATTGCGATGGATGCATATCATAAATTTATGCGAACGGGTATTTCTTGTATCGCTCATACCGATTCACATTTTCAAATTATGGGTGCAGGTTTACTTACAAAAGAAGCGGTCGTAATTGCAATTTCTCATTCTGGTAGCAATAAAGGATTACTTGAAGCATTAGAAGTAGCAAAGACGAGAGGAGCTCGTATTATTGCAATTACGAGCTACCAGAAATCAGCACTCAGTCAACTTGCGGATATAACACTATATACTTCGACTCGTGAGACAGAATTTCGTACGGAAGCAAGTTCATCACGATTAGCACAGCTAAGTTTGTTGGATACTTTGTATGTCGGATTATCGTTACAGCGTCAAGAGGTAACACTACAAAATTTACAAAGCATTCGTTAATAGTTTGTTGATATAGTCACTAAATCTACTCTATGTGCACAATTAAAATCCTCTAATAAACTCCGATATACATATAATAAAATTTTAGCTTTCCTTTTAAATAAATTAAAAAACTATTTGGTTAAAAATTCAAATATTGTTCAATATTTTACAATGTGCTTATAAAACTACATGTTATGATGAACGTGTAATGATGATTGAACACTTAAATTTGGTACAATAATTGACCAAAGCAGTGAAGACAGAAGTTGTGAGGTAAACTCATTGAAATTCTAAAACACTAAAGGGGAGATCACATATGAAAGCAGTAGTCGTAAATAAAAATAGTAAAGCAAACATTGAAATTGTTGAAAAAGAATTACGTCCGTTACGTTCAGGCGAAGCGTTAGTAGATGTAGAATATTGTGGCGTTTGCCACACTGACTTACACGTTGCGAATCATGATTTTGGTAACACGGATGGCCGTATCCTTGGTCATGAAGGTGTAGGTATTGTTACGAAAATTGCTGATGATGTAACTTCACTTAAGGTTGGTGACCGTGTAAGTATTGCATGGATGTTCCAATCTTGTGGACGTTGTGAATATTGCGTAACTGGTAGAGAAACATTCTGTCGTGAAGTTAAAAATGCTGGTTATACAGTAGATGGCGGTATGGCTGAACAGTGTATCGTAACAGCTGATTACGCGGTTAAAGTACCAGAAGGATTAGATCCTGCTCAAGCATCATCAATTACATGTGCAGGTGTAACTACATATAAAGCTATTAAAGTATCAGATATTAAACCAGGTCAACCTATCGTAATCTATGGTTGTGGTGGATTAGGTAACCTAGCTATCCAATATGCTAAACATGTATTTGGTGCAAAGGTAATCGCAGTAGATATTAATGATGATAAACTAGCCTTAGCAAAAGAGGTTGGTGCCGATATGACTATCAATCCAATTACGCAAGGGCCTGCTGATAAGATTGTACAAGAGGAACTTGGTGGCGCTTATGCTGCTGTAGTAACAGCAGTTTCTAAAGTAGCCTTCAACTCAGCAGTTGATGCAGTACGTGCTTGCGGTAAAGTAGTTGCGGTAGGTTTACCAGTAGAAACGATGGACTTAAATATTCCACGACTTGTACTAGACGGAATTGAAGTAGTTGGTTCTCTAGTCGGTACTCGTAAGGATTTAGAGGAAGCATTTATGTTTGGTGCAGAAGAAAAAGTAGTGCCGGTTGTCCAAACTTGTCCACTAGATGAAGTACAAGACGTATTCAAAGAAATGGAAGAAGGTAGAATTCAGGGACGTATGGTCATCGATTTTAAACAACATGATTGTAATTGTAAATAATTCACTTTGTTTAAATCATCGTTAGTGCGAATCTCTTTAAATAATAGAACGGTAGTTTTGAGGCATGAGTCCGGTATTAAACTGGATTCATGCCTTTTCATGTTTCCTTAATTCGTTTGTATCGGTGCATATAGTTCTTCAATTTTTGTTTCATATCCTATAATCTGTCATGCTAATGAGAGAAATTATGATTGTATGCAAGTGGAAAGAAAGGACTTATATTTATGAAAAAAATTTTCTTTTTAAAACTTGATTTAAGAAAAAATTATATAATAATTCATGTAAACGGTTTACTCGATTATATTTTGCTAGAAACGAAGGGAAGATTCGTATGGAAACAAGGGGGAGAGTAATCGGGATTGATATCGGTACCACAAGTACGAAAACGGTTGTGTTCACAGAAAAAGGAAAAGTCGTTGCATCACATGCAATTGATTATCCTATTATTCAGCCGAACGTCGGATGGGCGGAGCAAGATCCTGATGTAATATGTGCCACTGTATATAAAACTGTAAACGTTGCGATTGAAAAGGGGAATGTGTTACCAGGGGACATTTCTTCAATTGGTATTATTACAGCAATGCATGCATTGCTGTAATAAAAACGGTGCGCCGTTAACGCGCTCTATCATATGGGCAGATAATCGAAGTACAAAGCAATCAGAAAAATTATTACAACAAATGAATGGTCATGACATTTATGAATACTCCCCCACTTAGCAAAGCTTGAAGTGGGGGTTTCTAACGTTTCGACCTAACGGACGATTAACGTCAGGGGAGTTAACACATTAGCGAGCTGTTTCACGCCTAACCCCTCTATCCCATTTGTCCATGCATTTGGGATTACTTTTCGTAAAATGTTAGCCGCAGCAGTTACATCTGCATTAATTAAA
>NZ_QOSD01000033.1:0-48382 GCF_008368905.1 Bacillus sp. SH5-2 | reverse complement strand
CAGTTTTCAAAGAACTACTTCGTCGCCCAGAAGCGACTTTATTAATATAACATTTCGTTATATTTTCGTCAACAACTTTTTTTAATAAGTTGTTTTTCGTTTGTTTTGCTTGTTACCTTTCGTGGCAACGAATATAAATATACCAGTTTGATTATTAAAATGCAATAGTTTTTCTAATAAAATTTTTAACTTAGTAAAAAAGTATAAAAACAGCACATTTCTTCTATATAAATATAATTTCTCACACTATCAAGATTTACTATCTCCAGGCAACTCATACTCAAATAAAAAAGCTTTGGAGAAATCTCCAAAGCTTAATCTTGTTTATGACGCATAGCAGGGAATAATAGTACATCACGAATAGATGGTGCATTCGTTAATAACATAACAAGACGATCGATACCAATTCCTAGTCCACCTGTAGGAGGCATACCATACTCAAGAGCTTCGATATAATCATCATCCATCATGTGAGCTTCGTCATTACCTTGTTCGCGTTCTTTTAATTGCGCTTCAAAACGTTCTTTTTGATCGATTGGATCATTTAACTCAGTGAATGCATTTGCATGTTCACGTGCAACGATAAATAATTCGAAACGATCCGTGAATCGTGGATCTTCATCATTCTTTTTCGCAAGTGGCGAAATTTCTACCGGATGACCGTAAATAAATGTTGGTTGGATTAATTTATCTTCTACTTTTTGTTCGAAGAATTCATTTATAATATGACCAACTTCCATTGTATCCTTAATATCTACATTATGTTCTTTTGCAAGTTCACGCGCTTCTTCCACACTCATTGGATTCCAGAAATCTGCTCCAGAATGTTCTTTAATTGCATCTACCATATGAAGACGTGTCCATTCTGGTTCTAGATTAATTTCATAATCACCATATTGGATTGTTGTTGTACCTAGTACTTGTTTCGCAATATGAGCAACCATATTTTCTGTTAGTTTCATAATATCTTTATAATCAGCATACGCTTCATACAATTCAATCATCGTAAACTCAGGATTATGACGAGTTGATACACCCTCATTACGGAATACACGACCGATTTCATAAACTTTTTCTAATCCACCCACGATAAGGCGTTTTAAATGAAGTTCAATTGCGATACGCATATATAATTCCATATCTAACGCATTATGGTGCGTAATGAAAGGACGAGCAGAAGCTCCACCTGCAATTGCATGCATCATAGGTGTTTCCACTTCAAGATAACCATTGTCATCTAAGTATCTTCTCATTTCACGAATAATCTTACTGCGAGTAACGAATGTTTCACGGCTTTCCATACTTGTAATTAAGTCTAAATAACGTTGACGGTAGCGTTGTTCAACATCTTTTAATCCGTGGTATTTATCCGGTAGCGGACGAAGAGATTTCGTTAATAGTGTAAAGCCCGTTGCTTTTACTGAAAGTTCTCCAACGTTCGTTTTGAACACTTTACCTTCAATACCTACTAAGTCACCTAAATCTGCTGTTTTAAATAATTCGTACTCTTCATCTCCAACAGCATCTTTACGAACATAAATTTGAACTTGTCCATGTAAATCTTGAATATGTGCAAATCCAGCTTTTCCTTTACCGCGTTTTGTCATAATACGACCAGCGATAGAAACAGAGATTTCTTTCTCTTCTAATTCTTCTTTAGAGAACTCTCCATATAAGCTTAATAAGTCATTTGTTGCATTTGTACGTTCAAATCGTTTACCGAACGGATCGATTCCTTGCTCACGTAAGTTATGTAGCTTTTCACGACGAACAAGCAATTGGTCGTTTAATTCTTCGTGGTTCATGTTATCCATGGTATTGATATCACTCCAGCTCTATTAATTTTTACAATATATACAGTATAGCATTTTCTACTCAACTAGAAAAACTGCCAGCAACTAACTGGCAGTTCTTCTTTCTTTCACGTAATTATAGGAAGTGTATAGAAGAATGTCAATCTTCCCTATCTATTATTAACCAACGTGAATTGTTTGTTGTTTCACTTCTACTTCTTCTACAAACGCACCTAATACATTTGCAAGGTCTTCACGCGTATTACAAGCATTGATACCATTACGTACAGTTGCATTACCACGAATACCTTTTAAATACCAAGCTGCATGCTTTCTCATCTCTCTTACAGCGACATTTTCGTTCTTTAAATCGATAAGACGATCTAGATGCAACATACATACGTCAATTTTCTCACGCACTGTCGGTTCCGGCATTAATTCACCCGTCTCTAAATACTTTACCGTACGATAAATCATCCACGGATCTCCAAGAGCAGCGCGACCAATCATAACACCATCTACGCCAATTTCATCAATCATACGCTTTGCATCTTGTGGCGTTGCGACATCACCATTTCCGATAACCGGGATATTTACAGCTTGCTTTACTTGTTTAATAATATCCCAATCCGCTTTTCCTTCATACATTTGTACGCGTGTACGCCCATGAACTGCTACCGCTTGTCCACCAGCACGCTCAACAGCTTTTGCATTCTCGATTGCGAAAATATGATCCTCATCCCAACCGATACGCATTTTAACTGTAACTGGTTTTTTAACAGCATCTACAACTGCCGCTACCATTTCATATATTTTATTTGGGTCTAAAAGCCACTTTGCTCCCGCATCACACTTAACGATTTTCGGTACTGGGCATCCCATATTAATATCAATGATGTCTGCTGTCGTATATTGATCTACATATTTCGCAGCATCTACAAGAGTTTCTTTCTCTCCACCAAAAATTTGTAAACTTAATGGTTTTTCTCTCTCATCGATATATAACATATCTAATGTTCTTTTATTGTTCAGTAGTATTGCCTTATCACTTACCATTTCGGCACAAACTAGGCCTGCACCGAATTCTTTTACTGTCAAACGGAATGCAGAGTTACACACTCCCGCCATCGGTGCTAATACAACCGGATTTTTCATCTCAATATTTGCGATTTTTAACACTCGATTTACTCCTTCCTTCATGGTCACTTTGGCATTAGCTCATCTATCGAGACCTTTAATGCTTTAGCAACTTCCACTACAAAATCTTGGGAAGGCGATCGATTCCCTCTCTCAACTTCACCTAAAACAGATACAGATACCCCTAATTCTTTTGCAAAACCTTCTTGTGTATAACCTTTTAGTTTTCGAAAAGCACGAATGCGTCTTCCCCATTTTTCTGCTTCCATACCGTTACTTCCTCTCGCCTTTTCATTTCTTCTACTTGTGAACGTGAAATGTTTTGTTTTATATCTTGATTAATCTCTAACAACGGAACGATAACAAAAGCTCTTTCGAACATCCGCGGATGCGGAACAATAAGATTCTCTGCTTCAATATTTTCTTGATTATATAGTAAAATGTCAAGGTCGATAGTCCTCGGGCCCCACCTAATTTCCCTTTTTCTTCCTAGGTCATTTTCTACTTTTTGCGTTACTTTCAATAATTCTTGCGGTGATAAATTGGTAGAAATTTTTATAACTAAATTTAAAAAGCAACTTTGGTCAGTATAGCCAACTGGTTCCGTTTCATATACAGACGAAACATCCTCAACTTGGATATAAGGATTTTTATCTAGAAACTGAATCGCTTCAGTTAAATACGTATAACGCTCTCCAATATTTGAACCTAATGCAATGTACGCTATATTATTCATGGACGTTCTCTCGTAATTTCCACTGCTACAGCACGATAATGCCCAGGTATCGGCGGGTCCGGTTTAATTACTTTAATTGTACAACGCGAAATACTCTCATATTGTTTCAATATATCTGTAGCGATATTTTCAGCAATACTCTCTACAAGCTTATACGTTCTATCTTCAACAACTTTTCTACATAGTTCGAAAAGTTCTCCATAATTGACCGAATGCTCTAATTCATCACTTTCTCCTGCTTGTTTCAAATCCAATTCCACTGTTAAGTCCACTTTAAATCTCTGACCTAATTTATTTTCCTCCGGGAATACACCATGATAACCGTAAAACTCCATATCATGAATATAAATTTTATCCAATTACTTTACCCCCTTACCAATCATCGCATCCATCATCTTAGCCATACGCGCCATTTCCTTCACATCATGAACACGAACAAACTCACAACCCTTTTCAATGCCGAGACAAACGGTAGCTCCCGTTCCCTCAAGACGTTCCTCTACCGGTAGATCTAGCACATGCCCAATAAAAGACTTTCTTGAAGTACCTAAGAGAACTGGATAACCTAGTACATTTAACTGTTCTAAATTGCGCATCGCCTCTAAATTTTGTTCAGGTGTTTTAGCAAAACCGATGCCCGGGTCTAAAATAATATTCTCATCTCGCACACCAGCATCTTTAGCAATTTTAATACTGTCATATAAGTCAGCAATCATATCCGCCATTAAATTACGATAATTCATGTTATCGCGATTATGCATTAAGATAATAGGTACATCATAATGAGCTGCAACTTCAGCGATTTTTGGTTCCGCCTTCGCTCCCCAAACATCATTAATAATATGAGCACCAGCTTCAATTGCTTGTTTTGCAACTTCAGCTTTATACGTGTCGATAGAAATAGGCAATTTCACCTCTTTTGAAACAGCCTGAATCATTGGAACAACTCGTTTTATTTCTTCTTCCACTGATACTTTAGCGAAGCCCGGACGAGTAGATTCGCCACCAATATCAATAATATGAGCACCTTCATCTCGCATTTCTTTCGCATGGCGCACTGCAGCATCTACCTCGTTGTAACTCCCACCATCAGAAAACGAATCTGGTGTTACATTTAAAATCCCCATAATTAACGTTTTTTCATTTAAGTTCAATGCATATTCGCCGCAGCGCAAATCATAATCCCACTTCAAACTACACATCTCCTCTTCGCAATTCATTTCTGCTCCACAATTTCTCTCTCTGCATTTCATAAAGATTCATAAATCTTTTTGTAACCATACCTACTTTACCCGGGAAATCTCGTCCCTCTATACGAGTAAGCGGAACAATTTCTTGAATCGAGTTTGTTACGAAGACTTCATCAGCTGAAAGTAATTCATCTTTTGTAAAGAAACCTTCCTTTACTTCTATACCCAGCTCTTCAGCAAACTTTATAATAAACGCACGAGTGATACCATTTAAAATCCCTGTTTCGAGCGAAGGTGTATATAAAACTTCACCTTTCACAAAAAAGAGATTCGAAACAATTCCCTCTGCAACATAACCTGCTTCAGTAAGGAAAATACCTTCCTTATTCACAACACTTCCAATTTCACGCTTCCCTAAAATGTTATTTAAATAATGATGAGATTTCAAGCGCAACGCCCCTTCCGGCGTATTGCGCACCTGTTTTAAAATAACCCCTTCTTTTTCCACTATATCTCCTGGGGCTGCTAAAGGTTTTATAAAGACAATAACAGACGGTTCTTCATACATTTCTGTTTGCAATCCTATTTCATCTATACCCGCCGAAACATTAAAGCGTACGTACGCGTGCTCCAATCTATTCTTAACGAGCAAATTTTTCAAAATAAACATTACATCATCTTTTGTCATTGTCCATCTGATTTGTAATGTATCCAGCGCATCTATTAAACGGTTATAATGGTCATCCAACAAAAAAGGATGACCATTATAAATACGAAACGTCTCAAAAACTCCAAGTCCATATAAATAACCATGGTCATAAGGAGAGATTTTCGCTTCACTCGCTTCTACATACTCACCATTTACGTAAATTAACATGATGCCACACTAGGACTATATTTACGAATAAAATTCTGTAGCAACTCTTTCCCATGAGAAGTCATAATAGATTCTGGGTGGAACTGCACACCTTCAATCGGCAATGTTGTATGACGAAGCGCCATAATTTCCCCTTCCGCCGTCCAAGATGTTACCTCTAAACAATCTGGTAACGTCTCTTTCTTAACAATTAAGGAATGGTAACGCGTCGCAGTAAATGGATTAGGAATATCCGAAAAAATCGTCTTTTCATCATGATGCATAAGCGATGTTTTCCCATGCATTAATCGCTCTGCGCGGACAACCTCTCCGCCAAACACTTGTGCAATGGATTGATGCCCAAGACAAACCCCAAAAATCGGAATCTTTCCGGCAAAGTATCGAATAACCTCCATACTAATTCCTGCTTCATTCGGACTACATGGACCTGGCGAAATCATTAAAAAGTCTGGTTTCATATTCTCAATATCTGAAATAGTCACTTCATCGTTGCGTTTAACAACAAGCTCTTGTCCAAGTTCTCCAAGAAACTGCACTAAATTAAATGTAAAAGAATCATAATTATCAATCATTAATATCATTTCTCTCACCTAACCGTTTCTTCGCTACGTTCTTTTGCACGCCATAAAGCAATCGCCTTTTTTAACGACTCTTTATATTCATTTTCTGGATTTGAATCAATTACAATTCCCGCTCCTGCTTGTACATGCGCTTTTCCATCTTTAGCAAGAAGTGTCCTAATTACAATATTCAATTCTGTATCTCCAGAATAACCGATCCACCCGATTGAACCTGTATAAATCCCTCGGCGAACAGGTTCTAATTCTTCAATAATTTCCATCGTACGTATTTTCGGGGCACCAGTAATTGTCCCACCTGGGAATACAGCCTTCACTAAATCAAAAGCATCTTTATCTTCTTCCACCTCACCACGCACATTAGAAACAATATGCATAACATGTGAGTATTTCTCAATTACCATAAATTCATCTACTTCTACAGTGCCATATTTACAAACACGCCCTAAATCATTTCGTTCTAAATCCACAAGCATGACGTGCTCTGCTCTTTCTTTTTCGTTCTCAATTAATTCTCTTGCCAATTCTTCATCCTCTTGCTCGTTCGCCCCTCTAGATCTCGTTCCAGCAATTGGTCTTGTACTTACTTCGGTTCCTTGTTTCTTAATTAGCAACTCTGGCGATCCACTAACAATTTGAAAATCCCCAAGCTCCAAGTATCCCATATATGGAGATGGATTAATTTCACGAAGACTTGTATAAATTTCTAGCGGGTGTGTTTGTAACGTTCTTTCTTGTCTTGTTGACAAGTTTACTTGGAACACATCACCAGCACCAATATATTCTTGAATACATTCAACCGCCTTCATAAAGCTTTCTTCAGTAAAAGCAACTGCCTCACTTTTCTTTTCAGGGCGCGCAAACGGTATAGTCACTTCCGGAACTTCTGTCGTCCACAGAATCTTCCATTCATTTAATCGCTCTTTTGCCTCTTCATGCTTATCTACATAATGTGTAATAATCCATAATACTTTTTCTTCTTGATCATATACAAACACATCATCAAATAATAAAAAGAATATATCAGGTATATTAATGTCATCCTCCGCAAGAGAAGGGAGTTTTTCAATGTAACGGATACAATCATAACTAAAGTAACCAATTGCCCCCCCTTGGAAAGGCGGGTACTCTGGATTATGGTCTGTTTTCCATTTCTCCATATATTCTTGCATTAAATTTAATGGGTTCCCTCGCTTTATTGTTTCCTTACCACTTTCGCTTATATGTAACGTTTCATCCTTCCCTTGGATTACCGCTACCGGGTTCAACCCCACAATGTTATAACGGCCGCCACGTCCACTTTCTAACAAAATATGCTGCGACTTATCCTGAGAAAGAAATTTATATTGCTTAAAAAAATCTAACTGATATGGAATAGAAAGCGCTAAAGATTTTCTTCGTTGCATATCAACACCCCGTCTTCTTTTATCCCACCCTCTTAGATTAATCATTTCAAACTACATATGTTATGTATATGGAGAATGATTATACTCGAGAGCTAGTGAAAATAATTTAATTATACTACCTCTTATTTTACATGAAGTTTTCTAGTCATTCACTCTTTTCCTATTTCCAATCCAAAAAGAAAAAGCATCCTTTTTCAAGGATGCTTTTTCAACCACATTTAATTAGGATTCAAATTGATAAAGCGGTGTACTTAAGTAACGTTCACCATTACTTGGGATAATAACAAGTACCTTTTTCCCTTTACCTAACTTTTTGGCAACTTCTGTCGCTGCATAAATAACTGCTCCTGAAGAGATACCCACTAAAATACCTTCCTCTTTAGCCACTCTTCTCGCATATTCAAACGCTTGTTCTGCCTTCACTTGAATGATCTCATCATATACTTCTACATCCAACGTCTCTGGGATGAATCCCGCCCCAATTCCTTGGATTTTATGTGGACCCGGTTTTCCACCAGATAATACTGGTGAATCAGCAGGTTCTACTGCATAAATTTTAATATCTTTATACGCTTCCTTCAGTACTTCACCAGCACCAGTAATCGTTCCACCTGTACCAATACCTGCAATAAACGCATCTAATTGGTCACCCATCTGTTCAACAATTTCTGGCCCTGTTGTTAGACGATGAATTTCTGGATTCGATTGGTTTTTGAACTGTTGCGGTATAAAGTAGCCATGTTCTTTTGCTAATTCAGTCGCTTGACGAATTGCTCCGCCCATCCCTTCAGGCCCTGGAGTCAATACTAATTCAGCACCATAAGCACGTAATAAATTACGACGCTCAACACTCATTGTTTCTGGCATAACTAAAATCGCCTTATATCCTTTAGCTGCCGCTACCATCGCTAAACCAATTCCTGTGTTACCACTTGTTGGCTCAATGATTGTATCGCCTTCTTTTAATAATCCCTTTTTTTCAGCATCTTCAATCATAGCTAATGCAATACGATCTTTAACGCTGCTCCCCGGATTCATAAATTCTAATTTCAAGTATATATCTGCGCTGTCTGATTCTACGATGCGGTTCAACTTAACGATCGGCGTTTTCCCGATTAATTCTGAAACTGATTGTGCCACTCGCATTCCTGTCACTCCTAACACCGAGTATTTTTATTGGTTTTATCTATATTTAGATTTTGTCAGAAAATTCCCTGTTTGTCAATCTATTTGGAGGATCACTCCCCTTAATTCCTTATTACAGATTCTCAATTAAATTTGTAATATCTTCTTTAGAGAACTTGTATCTCTCATTACAGAAATGACAATGAACTTCCGTCTCTTCCTCTTCTTCACGAACTTGTTCTAACTCTGTTTTACCTAAACTAATTAACACGCTCTCAATACGTTCACGCGAGCACGTGCAATTAAATTGAACATCCATCGTTTCTAATACTTTTACTTTATCTTCACCCAGCACTGCATATAGTAACTCTTCTGGAGAAAGACCTTGTTCGATTAACGTTGATACAGGAGGGATTTTTTGCAAGCGATCTTCAATAAATGAAATTGTTTCTTCCTGCGCACCTGGCATAATTTGAAGAATAAATCCACCTGCAGCTAATATACTGTCATCTCCATTTACAAGAACGCCAACACCTACAGAAGAAGGCGTCTGTTCAGAAACCGCGAAATAATACGTGAAGTCTTCTCCTAATTCTCCGGAAACGATTGGAGATTGACCGATAAATGGCTCACGCATACCAATATCTTTAATTACTGTTACAAAACCTTCTGTACCTACCGCTTGATAGACACGTAATTTCCCCTGCTCTGTTCCTTCAAAATCAACATGCGGATTTGTTACATAACCACGTACATCCCCATTTGCATGAGCATCCACTAAGATAGGGCCGATTGGGCCATTACCTTCTACCTTAATCGTCAACTTTTGTTCACCTTTTAACATCGCACCCATCATTGTACCCGCAGTCAAAGAACGACCAAGCGCCGCTGAAGCTGTTCTCCATGTATCATGACGTCTTTGCGCCTCACTTACCGTGTTTGTTGTACGTACACTATACGCACGCACTTCCCCATCAAACGCTAACGCTTTTACTAAATAATCTTTCATACGTATTTATTCACCTTTCTCATGCTGTAAATTTGCATTACGCTCATATAACATATATAAACCTTTTAACGTTAAGAATGGATCTACAACATCAATTACATTCGATTCTTCTGAAATTAATTTCGCCAATCCACCTGTTGCAATAACTTTCGGTTCTTGTTTAGCTTCCTCTTTCATACGCTTAACAATACCTTCCACTTGTCCAACATATCCATAAAGGATACCAGATTGCATCGCACTTACCGTGTTCTTTCCAACAACACTACTTGGTTTTGTAATTTCAATACGAGGAAGTTTTGCAGCCCTACTATATAAAGCCTCTGCTGAAATCATAATTCCTGGCGTAATTACTCCACCCATATAATGCTTTTCTTCGTTAATATAACAATATGTAGTAGCCGTACCAAAATCAACAATAATAAGTGGACTTCCATACAAATGGATTCCTGCTACTGCATTTACAATTCGGTCTGCGCCTACTTCACGTGGGTTTTCATATTTAATATTTAGTCCCGTTTTTATTCCAGGCCCTACTACAAGCGGTTTAATTTTAAAATATTTTTCACACATGCGCTCTAAAGCGAACATAATTGGTGGTACGACTGAAGACACAATAATACCTTTCACATCTTCAAACGAAAGACCTTCATGCTCAAGCAACTGCTTTACAAGCATCCCATACTCATCTTCTGTTTTATGACGATCTGTTTCCATGCGCCAATGCTGACGAAGTTCCCCATCTTCAAACACACCTAACACCGCATTTGTGTTCCCTACATCCAATACAAAAATCATATTCTCACCACTTATCTTATTTAATCTATATTTGTGCAATATGTATAAAACTTATAAAAACATCATATCACACATACTTATATAATCATTTTTTCTATACTCATCATTTTACAAAAAGATTGCTCTCTATTTCAATTTTTAATACTAGTTTTACTGAAATTACTTTATCCCATAAACTCTCAACGATAATTAGAAAAAATTTCAACAAACAAAAAAGGAGTGACTATCGTCACTCCTTCATTTCTTACTTATCTTCTGATTCTTCATCGTCTTTCTTCATGTTGATGTTTACTTTCACATCAGTTGAAGATGTTGGACGTTCTGGCAATCTGCCGTAATCACATAAATGATTGATTTGCTCTGCATCTAACGTTTCTACTTCAAGTAACGTTTTCGCAATAAGATCTAGCTTATCACGATTGTCAGTAAGAATTTGTTTTGCACGAGCATAACATTCTTTCATGATCGTTTGCATTTCCATATCGATTTCATGTGCAATCGCATCACTATAGTTTTGTTCTGAATGGAAGTCTCTTCCTAAGAACACTTGACCACCTTGTGAGCTACCGAATTGCATTGGTCCAAGTTTGTCACTCATACCAAATTCTGTAACCATACGTCTTGCAATACCAGTCGCACGTTGGAAGTCGTTGTGAGCACCTGTACTTACTTCACCAAATACAATCTCTTCAGCTACTCGACCACCAAGTAAACCAGTGATTTTATCAAGTAACTCCGGTTTTGTCATGAAGTAACGATCTTCTTTCGGAAGCATTACTGCATATCCACCAGCTTGACCACGAGGGACAATTGTTACTTTATGAACGACATCGGCTTCATCAAGAACAACACCAATTACAGTGTGACCCGCTTCATGGAAAGCAACGATATTACGTTCTTTTTCAGAGATAACACGACTCTTCTTAGCCGGACCTGCAATAACACGATCCGTTGCTTCATCGATGTCACTCATATCAATTTTCTTCTTATCTTGACGCGCAGCTACTAAAGCAGCTTCGTTTAATAAGTTTTCAAGATCGGCACCAGAGAATCCTGGCGTACGAGTTGCAATTGCTCTTAAGTTGATATTCTCATCAAGCGGTTTATTACGAGCATGTACTTTCAGTACAGCTTCACGGCCATTTACATCTGGACGATCTACTGTAATTTGACGGTCAAAACGACCTGGACGTAATAACGCTGGATCAAGGATATCAGGACGGTTTGTCGCAGCGATGATAATAATACCCTCGTTTGCACCGAATCCATCCATTTCAACAAGTAATTGGTTCAATGTTTGTTCACGTTCATCATGGCCACCACCAAGACCGGCACCACGTTGACGTCCTACTGCATCAATTTCGTCAATGAAGATGATACAAGGAGCATTTTTCTTTGCATTTTCGAATAAATCACGTACACGAGATGCACCGACACCGACAAACATCTCTACGAAGTCAGAACCACTAATAGAGAAGAACGGAACGCCAGCTTCACCTGCAACGGCACGTGCTAGTAAAGTTTTACCTGTACCTGGAGGTCCCACTAATAGAACACCCTTCGGAATACGGGCACCAACTTCAGCGAACTTACGAGGATCTTTCAAGAATTCAACTACCTCAACAAGCTCTTGTTTCTCTTCATCCGCTCCAGCAACATCTCTGAAACGAACTTTTTTCTTTTCGTCATTATATAACTTCGCCTTACTTTTTCCGAAGTTCATAACACGGCTACCGCCGCCTTGAGCTTGGTTTAATAAGAAGAAGAATAAAATGAAGATGATGACAAACGGAATGATAGAAGTAAAGAATGTTACCCAAGCACTTGTTTCTTCTGCTGGTTGATACTTAACTTCAGCACCCTGCGCTTTATCATTAATTTTCTTTTGTAATTCCTCAGTATTTGGTGCATAAGTAACAAATTGTTCTCCTTGACTAGAAGTATTAAATTGTCCTTTTACTTCAAACACACCATTTTTCGGTTGAAGTTGCACGTTGCGCACTTCACCTTTTTCTAGTTTAGTAATGAATTTATCGTAGCTAACTGGTGTCGTTTTTTGCGTCGAACCATTAAAATAACTCACGATTCCAATTACTACTAGGAATATCAGTAAATAAAAGATGGTATTACGGAAGATACGATTCATTCCTAACCTCCTCTCACGGCATAAACACTATAGTAAATCGTAACATAGAAAAACTTTCCTATACAATTGTAACGCCTGTATTTAATTAATTTGAGTAAACACTTGGTTTTAATACTCCCACATAAGGAAGATTACGGTACTGCTCTTTATAATCTAATCCATATCCTACAACGAATTCATGTGGAACAGTAAACCCAACATAATCTGCTTTCAGATCAACCTTGCGGCCTGTTGGCTTATCTAATAGCGTAACAATTTTTACAGATTTCGCTTTACGATATTTGAATAGGTCTACTAAATAACTTAGCGTAAGACCGCTATCAATAATATCTTCAACGATTAAAATATCGCGACCTTCTACAGAAGTATCAAGGTCTTTTAAAATTTTCACTTCACCTGTTGAAACTGTAGAGTGACCGTAGCTAGATACAGCCATAAAATCCATTTCAAGATATGTATCTGTTCTCTTTAATAAATCTGCCATAAATGGCATTGCGCCCTTTAATACACCAATCGCAAGAGGTACTGTGTTTTTGTAATCCTCTGCAATAATCGCACCTAATTCGCGCACCTTTTCTTGTATTTGTTCTTCAGAAATTAATACTTTTTCGATATCTTGATTCATCATTTCATTATCCTCCCGGAAGACTCCTTGCTTTTGTAGTGAATAATCATATATTTATCCTTCTTTGCCATTTCTTTCGAAACAGCAAATGCAGATCGCTTCAACAAGGGTACCCAAATAATATTTCCACTTGCATCACAAACGACCGGCCATTCTTCCCTTTTTTCTTTTGGTACTTTCGCTTCGATAAAAATAGCTTTTATCTTTTTGGTGCCATTCATACCTTGTATTGACATGCGATCTCCATTTTCTCTAGAGCGAATACGAAGTGGATAAGATATATCATTATACTTAGCAACAAATACTGTTTCATTCATGTTACTTGGTATATCTTCGCTCACCTCTGTTACCAGTTTATCACCGTTCGATAATGTAACTATCCCTGGTACTGATAAACCTTGCGAAAAAGGAGAAACAATTTCTTGTTTAAATCTAAAGCTACACTCCTCGTATGTTCGGACAATTTTTAAATCACCTGGGAAATCAAGTGAACCCGAAGGTTGTGTCCGCTTAAAAAACTCAATCACTTTGTCAATATGTATAGAAGAAAGAGAAGACGGAATCTTATATTCATAAAGATAGTTTAATATTAGTTGAATCCCTCTCCTTTGTAAAGGCAAAGACATGGATTCGAAGGCAGGAATTGATAAGCTAATTTGTTTATCACTTTTTTTTGTAATTACTTTATTCATTTTCTCAAAAGCTAATTCCTGCAAATAAGCCTCATCCTCTTGCATCTGCACGCTAAATTTTTGAAATTTCTCATGCACTTGTGGATTTTCTTCTTTCAAATGAGGAAGGACATATTTACGTAATCGATTCCTTGTATATACTTCCTTTTTATTACTCGGATCTATACGGGGAATTACATTTAGCTTATTACAGTAATTAATAATTTCTTCCTTCGTTACTCCAAGTAACGGCCTAATTAAATATCCATTATGAAAAGGACGCTTCACTGCAATTCCTGCATACCCTTTTGGAGTACTCCCTCGTACAAGGCGCATTAAAATTGTCTCTACTTGATCATCTCCATGATGCCCAAGAGCTACATATCTCGCATCATATTTCTTCATTATTCTTTCCAAAAATGCATATCTGCATTCTCTAGCAGCAACCTGCGCATTCATCCCGTATTGCTGTTGATATTGCGATACATTAATCCTTATTGTTTCACAAATAACCCCCAGCTCTTTACAAAGATTCTGCACAAACTGTAGGTCCTCATGAGATTCATCGCCTCTAAACATATGGTCTACATGCGCTACTACAATTTCCAACCGTTTTGCCTCTTTTTTTTCTAACAAATAATATAAAAGAGCCAAAGAGTCAGGACCACCAGAAACTCCTACAACAATTGTTGAACGTTCCTTTAATACGTCGTGCTGCTTTACAAAGTCATCTACCTTTTCAACAAATGTATCTTTCAACTTCGTAATCACCTTTCATTAAACAAGAACAGCAACGTTAGTTGCCTTGTCTATAATGGTACAACTTTTACAAACATTGTGCAAAAAAAAGATATACAAAAATTGCATTTTTATCTTACATCCTTCGTACATATTCACAAAAATAATACCATTACCTTTTAAAACAAAAAACCTAGGCATTCACCTAGGTTTTTTATAAATACACTATATTAATCGGTAGTGACCAAACAACCCACCAAATAAAGTAACACTTTATTGCGCCTGCATTCCTACAATTGGAATCGTAGCCCACTTCGGCATATTTTTCTTCACTTTCGCCACAACAATAGTCATATCGTCATTTATATAACCATCACAAGATCGAATTACTTCTTCCATAATGATATCAGCAATTTCTTGTGGGTCTTCGGTTTGCAATTCTTTAATTTTTCGCTTCATCCATAGTTCATGGTTTTCCACATGTTGCGCTCCCTCAAAAATCCCATCACTCATCATAATAAGGATATCGCCTGTTTTTAATTGCTCACCTACCACGTCAACTTCAACATCTTCAATAATTCCCATCGGTAAGTTACTTGCCTCAATTTTCAAAATATTATTCGCGCGCTTAACAAAACTCGGCGTCGACCCAATCTTTAAAAACTTTGCACTCGCATCCCGTAAATCTACCATAGCTAAGTCCAACGTCGTGAACATTTCTTCTGTCGTTCTTAAAGAAAGAATTGAATTAATAGACTTAATTGCTATTTCCTCATCAATACCTGATTGAAGTATTTTTTGTAATAATTTTACCGTTTCCTTACTCTCCATATGAGCTCTTTGCCCATTTCCCATACCATCACTAATCGCAAGTGCATACTTACCAACACTTAAATCCATCATCGCATAAGAATCACCCGAAACGAACCCACCACCTTTTGCAGCTGTAGCCAACCCTGTATCAAGGGAATACGTCTTTGCCGAACCAAACGATATTAAGCTGTGCCCATTTGGATAAGAAGATTTTTCTTCATGCTTAACAACAATATTTTCTTTTAGAATATCAGAAAGCATCGGTGCAACTAATTTTTCACACTCTCCGTGTTCATTAGATGCAGCTGGAATCAACATTTCAATGTCAATACTTCCTCTATCCAAACAATAAATATCAACATGCTCCACTTCAACACCGAAATCACGAAACGCCTGCAAAATCTGTTCTTCCTGTACTTGATGATTTTCTCGCTCTTTTTGTATTTCCTTAGCAAAATCCTCCATAACTTTTGATACACCTAATAATTGTTCCGCTACTATTCTACGATTTTCTTTCATTTGCTTTCGTAATTTCTGTCCTTCATAGAAGTGGTCTAATTCACCTGCTACTAAATCCGTCACTTTTTTTCCTCTGACACAATGCTTGTCCCATTCACGAACTAACTTTCGATTATGTTGCAACGTCCCTTCTTCCGTTTCACTCATGATTTGTTTCATATAATCATATGTTTTATCGAAATTAACTACCCAGCATTGATCCTTTTTAAAACACGTTTGACATGTTTTTGCGGTAATTGTACTTAAGAACAAATCTGCCTCTGTCTCTTTATCTTCCTCCTCCACATACCCATATACAGAAAAGCTATTAGATAAAGCAGCAAACACATTTGCAAATTGATTAATTTTATTCGCTGTAACATCACGCATCCTTCTTAAATATTGTTGTTGATCCTGCGAATGTTCCTGTGTACCTGGCATAAATTTAGCAATACGATCCATAACAAGTTTTGGTGTTAATAAGAAGAACACAATCGCCACACCGGATTCAATTAAAGTTGTTACAATATTCGTTTGCTTGTCTACATATAACGTAATCAAGCTTGTCCCAATTAATAAACCTAAACTAACACCTAGACGCTTCCCTTCTTTTAACAACCCACCAAGCAATCCAGAAAAAGCAAGCAGACTAAGCTGAGACAAACTGGACACATTCGCTAAACTTAATATTAATCCAGTAACAACTCCCACTGTAGACCCTGTAGCAGCACCCGCAATAAATGCAAATACTAGCACTAAATACCTAGTAAAAATATGTTGAATCGACGCATCATATACAAACCAATCTGTTGTACCCGTTAATACAGATGCTAGTAATATAATTAAACAAACGATTTCTTCCGTCTCTAATGCTTGTTGTTTTCCTTTCCTTTCTACCAAAAGCGGAACACTTTGTAAAAATATCATAGTTAACACGAAGCTAAGCCCCGCTTCAATCGTACTAACAAGTAAATCGTACATGGTGACAGTCTGTTGCGCGAAATAGACAACAACTAAGTGTGCAGTTAATGCGGAGATAAATACTTGGAATGGAACAAGTCCAACAGTTTTGCGTGTAAACCGACTAAAGAAGATATTATAAATGAAGAAAGTAAAAATAGATGCAAAGGTAAAAAATAAATTATCTATCGAAACTGAAAGTGCTCCACCCATGAGAGCCAAGAATGCGAGCGGCATTTTATCTCGCTTCATAACATAAACAGCAGCAAAAAATGGCAATGCAAACGGTAAAATGTTTGTTAATATATATGCTCGTCCCAAAAGAAAACCGATAACAACAATAATAAATCCCCATCTAAAGAAAATTTGTTCAAACTTCATTCGCAACTTACTCATCCACTTTATTGTTCCAAGCTGACTCTCATTCATCGCCAATGCACTTGTATTCATAGTATTCCTTCCTGCTTTAGGCATATTTTTAACACCACCTGCATAGTTTAATTACTGTCATTATAAAAGATGATTATTGGGATTTTTGTCAAAACAACAGTTTTCACTTTTATAATCGTTCGACTTTTTATTTGAAATAATTCTACATATATACATAGTATGTAACTTATCTCCGGCATTTTAACAGAACTTTCAGAAAATATAGGGTGATTTTGTAGAAGTATTGTATATCTTAATTTATTTAACAAAAAAAGATCATGCACATTTGCATGATCTTTTTAGATGACCCGTACGGGATTCGAACCCGTGTTACCGCCGTGAAAGGGCGGTGTCTTAACCACTTGACCAACGGGCCGTTAAAATAAATATAGCGGCGGAGGGGATCGAACCCCCGACCTCACGGGTATGAACCGTACGCTCTAGCCAGCTGAGCTACACCGCCATGTCGTCTTATTTAACGGACAATTAGTATCTTACATCAGATATAATTTAAAGTCAACACATCTTGAAAACTTTTTTAAAAATATATTTTCTCATATAAAAAAGCACCCGAGCAATCGCTCTGGGTACCTCTCTATATATTAAGAATTAAACGGTCTTATTATCCGCGACGTGCGCCACGGCCACCACGTTTAGATTCTGTGTTACGCTTTAAAGAAGTTAAACGATCTTCACTATCCTTTAAAAAGCGTGCCATCTTTTGCTCAAATGTTTCTTTTGGAGCTCGGTCGTTACCGCCACCGCGGTTATCTCTATTGAAAGAACGATTATTACGTTGTGGACGTCCAGAACGTTGTTGATCACCACCGCGTTGGTATTCACCACGTGGACGATCTCCTTCTGTTTTTTCACGCTCTTTCGCTTTTTTAATAGATAGACCAATCTTGCCATCTTTTTCAACATTAATAACTTTTACTTCTACTTGGTCGCCCACTTTTAAGTGATCGTTAATATCTTTCACATAATTATCAGCAACTTCACTAATATGAACAAGACCCGTTAAGCCTTCTGGCAGCTCCACAAAAGCCCCAAAATTTGTAATACCTGTTACTTTACCCTGTAACTTGCTGCCTACCTCGATTGACATAAAAAAAATGCTCCTCCTTAGTGGTTAAAAAGTCAAATTTTACTTTATTATATATAATCCTAAAATATAGTGTCAATAAGACATACTCTACTTAGAAACAGGAAAAATTATCTCCCCTTTTCCAGAGAAGAAATAATCCCTTCTAGCAATCTTTAATACGTACTCTTCATCATTTAACTTTTGAACTTCGTCTTTTAGACTCTTTTCTTTATTCGTTAATGAATCCAGTTCTTTTTTCATGTCCTTAACTTTTGCTTCTTTTGCTTTAATGGAACTGTTTTGTTGATAAAACGTTACACTAATACTCGCAATAATTGTAAAAGCAAAGACAAGAAAAACCGCTAAACGGCGATAAAGTCGCTTCCTGTTCTCATCCGTTTGTATTATATGCTCTTTAACAGGATTTGGACTCTGTTTTTCGATTGTTCTTTGTCTCAGTTCCCTCATTTCCGAGGTCCCCCTAACTTCTTTTTTATACGCTCCCACAATTGGAAGATATGGCCCTTCAATTTTGCTATATATTGCAGGAACCCTACATGTTTCATTATAAAAAGTTTAACACGATTAGGGAGAAGTTTCCATATGAGCGAAGTAATAAATCGAACAGGCCAGAAAAAAACTTTCCATATGAAAAGTAATATCCAAATCACCATTTTCCATAACACATGTCCAATTGAAAGCAGTATACGAAATAAGAATAATATAACTGCAATAAATAGCTGCGCTATAATAATAACAGGTTTTATCATGAGTAGCTTTATAATTTGAACAAAAAAGTGTGTTGTTTGCACAAAAATATAGATGAGAAAATTTAACAGCTTCATGTATAGTGCTTTCAACATGCTTTGATATGCCGCAAAACCACATAATAATGCCAAAAACACATATATACGTAGTTCAGCCTCATTTACAAGAAGCAATACATAAAAAACAAATAATGCTTGGACAATCCAAAATAGTATATCATGTATAAATACAAGCCAACGTTTACGTTCTGGACGCTTTAAAAACCGTTGATATGTATCTAAAGATGCCCCAATCCAAGCACCCATTCCAATCATTGAAAGCATTGTATACAGCTGAATTGTTAGACTCATTTAAACAACTTACTAAAGAAACCTTTAGTTTTCTCCCCTTGATTCTCATCAATATACAGCATCTCATGAACTTTCCCTTTAATCGATACAACACCTTTTTCTACATCTAAATTTTTCATTTGTAAATTTTGACCACGAATTGTTAAAAAACCCATTACGGTCTCGAGTAAAAACTCTTCGCTATCAAAACTCTCTACCTGCTTTACACCCGTAATATCGATTACACGCCTGCCACGCATAACAATATCATGCTCTACAGAAACGTTTTGCTGATTAGAAGACATAGGTGAGTAACCATTATTCACGTAAATCCCCCCATAGATTTATACTAGCTAATAGTAATGTATGAAGGGATAATCGATTTTAGAACAAGCCTTCTTCGGCCTTTACTTTTTCTTCGCGAACTAAACTATACATATTTGCTGCATCTTCTTTTTTAGTTGTTTCTTTCAATTCATTTATTTTTACAGTTACTATTTTTTGACCAAAACGAATTGTTAATTCGTCAGCCACTTTCACATCTGAACTTGCTTTTGCCACTTGACCATTAATTGATATTCTCCCTTGGTCAGCTACTTCTTTCGCTAATGTTCTTCTTTTAATTAAACGTGATACTTTCAAAAACTTATCTAGACGCATATCAAATCCCCCTATTAACGCTCTGTTTGTTTTGCCTCTTCCCATAAAACATCTAACTGTTCTAATGATAAATCTTGCATTTCTTTATTCATTTCAGCTACTTTTGCTTCCATGTATAAAAAACGACCGACGAATTTCTCATTCGTTGAACGTAATGCTTCTTCTGGATCTATTTTATAATGACGAGCTATATTAACAAATGCAAATAGTAAATCGCCAAATTCACTTAACATCTTCGCCTCATCCATGTTTGTAACTTCTTGTTGGAACTCTTGCCATTCTTCTAAGGCCTTCTCTATCATCGGCTGTACATCAACCCAATCGAAACCAACCTTGCCAGCTTTTTTCTGGATTTCATAAGCGCGTAGTAACTGCGGCAAACTTTTTGGAACTCCATTTAAAACAGATTCTTTTACAAATCCTTTTTCTTGTTTTTTAATTTCTTCCCAATTGGCAATTACTTCATCAGCATCATCTACATCCGCATTTCCAAATACATGTGGATGGCGACGAACCATTTTCTCAGATAGAGTTCGAATGATATCATCTATAGAGAACCAACCTTCATCTTCTCCGATTTGAGCATGCAGCATAACTTGTAATAATACATCACCTAGTTCTTCAACTAAATGATCATCGTCCTCTTCATCAATTGCTTCCAACACTTCATACGCTTCCTCAATTAAGTACTTCTTTAAAGATTGATGTGTTTGCTTTTTATCCCACGGACAACCATTTGGTCCACGAAGGTCTGCAATAATTTCTCTAAGTACTTCAAACTGTTGATACAAGGACGCACGTTCCTGAACTGGTGGTACATACACACTCGTTAAATTATTCAATTCTGTTTCATGATCTAGCATGTACAATGGTACTTTTTTGACTTGTTCGAACGAAGTTCCCGCAGCTGTTACGATATACACCTCATAATCATCCGGTAACATTTCCATTAATGTTAACTTCACATCTGAAGCAACGAACGCATCATACACTTGACAAAAGATTAAATGTTGACGTAATTCTAATTGCCCTCTTTCAAATGATGTAGCGTCAATTAATTGGAATCCTTCAATCGGATCGATTTTTAGACTTGCGAACATTGGATCAAGGAAACTTTGTCCACCTTCAATTCGCACTTCAACATTTGCTATTTCTCCCTTTTCCAACAGTAGCTGAACTGTTCTTTCCGCTACAAGTGGATGCCCTGGGACAGCGTAGATGATTTCTGCACCTTCAGCTTGTTCTAGTAATGTATTCGCAATTGTTTCATATACAATTTCAAATGTATCATGCGCTTCATATATATTGTCAAAAGCCGTATATTGTATACCTTCTTTCTCCAACTCTTCTATAACTGGATGTTCCTTCGTTCTAACAAACATATGGTCTGCTTCTTTTATCTTTCGATATACACCCATCGTTAGCTGATCTAATTCACCAGCACCTAATCCTAAAATCGTAATGATTCCACTCACAACCTGCCACCTCTATCCACTCTTCTTCAATGAACCTTCTTTTTTCTCTTGTTTCATAACGGTTCCTAGCTCTTTTTTTGTAAATACACGTAATTTTAAAATGAAAAACACATATGTTAATCCGCCGATGGCTACACCTAACAACGCTTCAAGTGTTGCAATTCCTCTATGCCCCGTATCAATTACTAATCCAGACATATGCAACACACGTATAAACATTATTAATACAACTCCCATACTAATACCACTAATAACTACACCTAACATATTCCGCTTATCGATAAGCGATTCCGATACAGCTCGCATAAGTAACACACTATTTAGCATTGAAATTACAATTAGCGCAACTAAGGTTGCAATTGCAGCTCCCTTTACACCAAAATACGGCATTAGTATATAGTTTAAAGCTAACTTTAAACAACCTCCAAATACAACAAATATTGCTGGTTTTAACATTTGTCCTAAACCTTGTAAAATAGAAGCGGTTGTAATTGACAATGAACTAAATAAAATAGATAAAGATAAAATGGATAAAACATCTGATCCATCACTATTTTCAAACAACATAATATTCGTAGGTTGAATAATACAAGTTAATCCAATCGCAGCTGCAAATCCAATTACGAACGTTATTTTCATTGCTAACCTTACCTTTTCTTGAATATAGGCAAGATCTCCTCTTTCTTTAGCTGCTGTAATAATTGGAATAAGTGACAACGAGAAAGAGGTTGTCACAACAGTACCTAATTGCATAAGCGGGATACTTCTGTCATAAACACCTTTTAATACCTTTGCACTTTCAGCTTGTTCTCCCGCCCCAATAAGTAAGGAATAGAAAGAGACAGAATCAGCCATTTGTATAAAAATAAGCACTAAGTTACTAACACAAATCGCTAACCCCTGCCAAAAAAGGATTTTAATTATCCTTCCTTTTCCCCTAATATTTTTCAAACTTTTGAAGAATATAGAACGAAAATCACGACGCATATAAAGTACCAATACGATAATCCCAATCAGTCCACCTGCGATTGAACCTAACATAGCACCTGCACCAACTGTATATAAATCAAATCCGTGAGCAATTAGAAATAGGGATAAAAACACAATAATAGAAACCCGAATGGTTTGTTCTATCACTTGCGAAACAGCCGTTGGCATCATATTATTAAACCCTTGAAAATATCCTCTTGCTACAGATAAAAATGGCATCAATATGAATGAAAACGAAATAACACGTAATAATTTATCTAAGTGTATATCGCCCATAGCTATTGCAATTGTTTCAGCGCCAAAGAACAATGTAAAAAATCCTACGAAACCAATTCCTAATAAAAACCAAAAAGATACACAAATAATTTCTTCTGCTTCTTTTTGCTTTCCTCGCTCTAATCGTTCCGCGACCATTTTTGAAATTATAATAGGGAACCCATAAGTAGCTAAAATTAAACAAAATCCATAAAATGGATAAATTTGTTGGTAAATATAAAATCCAATATCACCCGCTATATTTTGATATGGAATACGGTAAAAAGCGCTTAATACTTTCGTAATAAAACTTGCGATTGTTAATATAATAGCCCCACGCCAAAAGGCTTGATACTTCTTCGCTTCCATACAAGAAAACTCCTTTTTCTATTCTCACCCCTCGTATTATATCACAAAGAAAAGGACAAACTCCCTTACCTCCGCGAGTGATAATAAGTTCGTGCAACACTAGAAAATGTTCAACGAAAAAAGGTAGCAAAGCGCTACCTTCATTCAATATACATGTATCTCCAAATAATTGATTTCTCTAAAAGAAATATCATAATTAGGAAAGATTGCTACTTCTAAAATTATAAATACTTACTGTTCCATTTGTTTCGCTAAGAAACTGGCTGCAGTATTGACCGCCTTATGCTCTATTTCGCTTATAATAGCTTCTTTTGAAAAAATAATGACAGCTCCAATTGGGTCTCCATTTGCAACGATCGGTCCAACTGTATAAGAATGAACCTTTTCTGTTACACCATCGATAATGGAAATATCACTTTCGTCCGTCATAATAACAGACTTTCGTTCTTCCATCGTTTTTTCAATTAGATCCCCAACACTTTTATTTAAGTATTCTTTTTTGGATACACCTGATACTGCGATAATAGAATCTCGATCGCACACAAGCACATTATGTCCTAAACTATCATATAAAGCATCTGCATATTCTTTTGCAAAGTCACCTAATTCACTAATTGGAGAATATTTCTTCAAAATTACTTCTCCATCGCGATCAACAAATATTTCTAGTGGGTCTCCTTCTCGAATACGTAAAGTTCTACGAATTTCCTTCGGGATTACTACCCTGCCTAAATCATCAATTCGACGTACGATTCCAGTTGCTTTCATTCTAATGCTGCCTCACTTTCTACTGATGATCAAAGTGGTGAATTTACCTGTTCATGTAAAAATCACCAACTGTTAGACATAGTATTTTACACATTAGTTCTTCTATGCACGTCGAATTGTATTTTTTTATCTTACATTAGGCATTTATTACTTCTTTTTTTACATCTGGTAAGCCTTTTAATAAATTTTCAGCAATTGTTAACCACTTCGATGTCTCTAATCCATTCGTTTTCATAACGATTTTCAATTGTGATCCTTCCATTCCAAGACCAATCATACGGCCAAAACTATTTCCAAGCATGAATAATTTTCCACCATCAATATTTTGGCTTGCTTGTTCAGAGAATAGGATTGTTACTTCAAATTTATTTTGTTTAATCAACTCAATTTGTTCTTTCATTGCCAATACTTTAATATTTGCTATTTGTAATAAATAACCAACTTCTTGTGGGTAATCACCAAATCTATCGATCATTTCTTCCTGTAATTCTTCAATATCCTCGATTGTAGAAACACCTCTAAATTGTTTATACATCATAATTTTTTGCTTACTATCTGAAATATAAGCATCTGGTAAATATGCATCTACTTCCAAGTCAATTTCAACATTAACTGTATTTTCAACCCCATCTGTCCCTCTGCGCTGTTCAATTGCATCTTTTAACATTTGAGAATACAGGTCAAATCCGACAGAATCAATAAATCCATGTTGTTCTGCCCCTAATAAGTTACCAGCACCACGAATAGATAAGTCCCTCATCGCGATTTTGAAACCAGATCCCAGTTCTGTAAACTCTTTAATTGCTTGCAGACGCTTCTCTGCAACTTCTGATAACACTTTATCTCGTTTGTATGCAAAGTATGCATATGCGACACGATTAGAGCGTCCAACACGCCCACGAAGCTGATACAACTGCGATAAGCCCATACGATCTGCATCAAATACAATTAATGTATTTACATTTGGAATATCTACGCCTGTCTCAATAATTGTTGTACTTACAAGAACATCATGCTGCCCCTCTAAAAACGATAGCATAACAGACTCTAATTCACTTTCATTCATTTTTCCATGCGCGTATGTTACACGAGCATCTGGAACTAACATCGAAATTTCATCTGCTTTTCTTTCGATATCCTCCACACGGTTATACAGGAAGTAAATTTGACCACCTCTTGCAAGCTCGCGTTCTATCGCTTCTCGCATTAACGCTGGATTATACTCTACTACATATGTTTGAACTGGGAAACGATTTTCCGGCGGCGTCTCAATAACAGATAAATCACGCACACCAAGCATAGACATATGAAGCGTACGCGGAATCGGAGTTGCCGTTAATGTTAATACGTCAACATTTGCTTTTAATTGTTTAATTTTTTCTTTATGCGTTACGCCAAATCTTTGTTCTTCATCAATAATAAGAAGACCTAAATCTTTATAAGTAACATCTTTAGATAAAATACGATGCGTTCCGATTACAATATCTACCGTACCATCTTTTAAGCCTTTAATCGTTTCGTTTTGCTGTTTTCTCGTACGGAACCTACTTAATAATCCTATATTAATTGGATAATCTTGAAAACGCTCTCGAATTGTTTCATAGTGTTGTTGTGCCAGAATCGTTGTCGGCACTAAAATCGCAACTTGCTTTTCATCCATAATTGCTTTAAATGCAGCACGAATAGCTACTTCCGTCTTCCCATATCCTACATCACCACAAAGAAGCCTATCCATCGGACGTCCACGTTCCATATCTTTCTTAATTTCTTCAATAGAGCGTAACTGATCCTCTGTCTCTTGATACGGGAAAGAAGATTCAAATTCTTGTTGTTCCGCCGTATCTGGTGTATATGCATAACCTTTTGAAGCCTCGCGCTCAGCATATAATTTAATTAGGTCATCTGCTATGTCTTGTACGGACTTTTCAACTTTCGTTTTGACTTTCTTCCAATCATTTCCGCCTAATTTATAAACTTTTGGATCCTTACCTTCAGATCCTACATATTTTTGCACTTGGTCAATTTGTTCAATTGGAACGTATAACTTATCATTACCTTGATATTTGATATTCAAATAATCTTTATGAACACCATTAATCTCTAATGTCTCAATACCTAAAAATTTACCTATACCATGATTTACATGAACTACATAGTCCCCAACTTTTAATTCCGAATAACTTTTAATACGTTCAGCATTAGATAACTTTTGCTTACGTTGTGATTTCTTAACTTTCTTATGAAAAAGTTCCTTTTCAGTAATGACAACGAACTTTTGCATCGGCATTTCAAATCCTGCATGTAAATCACCTACCGCAATTTGTAACCTTCCAGGCAATAAGATATCTGTGCCCTCTACAATATCTGCTTCAATATCATAATCACTTAAAATATGTTGTAGTTTTTTTACACGTTCATCATCTGTTCCAAGCACAACGGTCGTAAAGTGTCCTTCATTCCATCTATCAATTTCAGTTTTTAACAACTGCATCTGCCCATGGAAATCTTGCATTGTTTTACATGTCACATTCACAATATTTTGCGGATGTGTGTGTGCTATATGGCGTAAGAATAACGTTAAATATACAAAACTTCTTTTTTTATGATGAAGAAACCCCTCAAATGAGTGAGAGAAAGATAAATCTTGAATAATTGTTCCTTCGCCAAGAAGTGATATATACCATTCCGCCTCTTCTGTTTCAAGATGTGATGCTGTTTCTTGAATGCGGGAAATCTCATCTAAAATGACAACACCGTCTTCTGGTAAATAATCTATCAGACTAGCAGGTTCTTTATAGAAAATAGATAAATATTTAAACATTTGCTCTATACTCTGCCCATTTTTCAACATTTCGATTTCATGACTTACCGTCTCAAGCACTGTAGTCTTTAATTTATCATCGGAAAGTTTTTGCATCGTCTTAGTTAAACCTTCTTCAAGATGCTTAATTCCCGATTTCAATTCTTCCTGTGAAAATAAAAACTCTGTTGCTGGACCGAATCTAATACTTTCCTTTTTATCTTGAGAACGCTGTTCATTCACATCAAATAATCGAATAGAATCGATTTCTGTGTCGAAAAATTCAATACGAAATGGTAATTCTTCAGTTAATGGGTAAATATCTAATATGCCCCCACGTAAACTGAACTCCCCTGGAGCTTCTACCATTGACTTACGCTCATAGCCGATATGATGTAAAGTATGCAAGAGTGCATCTAAATCAATCTCTTGCCCTAGATTGATTTCAATTTGCCTTTGCCTCCATAATTCTTTTATCGGTAAAAACCTACGCAGACCTGCAACTGGCGCTACAATAATCCCATTCTCTCCCGCCGCCAAGCGATTTAGCACCTCAATGCGCTGCGCCTTCAATTCTGGACTTGCAACCCCAACTTCTGATGCTATTAATTCATTTACTGGATATAGCCACACATCTTTTTCACCAAGTAATGCCACTAAATCTTCATGTACTTTTTGCGCTTGGTATAGATTATGTGTCACAATCAGTTGTGATTTTTTTGTTTTTTTATATAAAGCTGCCATTAATAATGAACGAGAAGATGTTGCCATACCTGATACAAGTTGCTCTTTTAAACCATCTTCTAACCCATTAATAACCGATTGTATCTCTTCATTTTTATAAAACTGCTCTAATAAACCTATCATTTTCAAAACTCCTCTCAACATAAAGAGCAAGCCACTATATTTTATGCAAATATTTCGGAAAAAGAAAACAGAAAAATGCTTTGGACATGCCAAAGCGACAACATTTTATTGTAGAAATTTTTCATATTCATAATACTCGGGATAAGATGCAAGCGTTTCTTGACACGATTCACAGATTGTTTTTATATATATATTTCCATTCTCATGAAAACGAATCATCTCTACTACTTCTTGCTCTGTTAGTTGAAATAAAACGTCGCTATATACTTTTTCTGCGGTAACGGAGCCTACATTACTCCCACAATGTCTGCAATAATAATACCCTTCCATACTAGCCTCCTAAATATCCAATTACTACTAGTATGGGTGAAAATAAAATAAAATATTCCCAATCATGCCCTTAACTATTGAAAGTATTCATAATTTGAAGGAAAGGTTTTTTTAACCATTCTTCACATGCATCCGCTGCTTTTTCAATAGAATGATTAACGTCCGGGATTTCTTCAGATGTAAAGCGTCCTAATACGTAATCTACTACCTTCATTCCATTTTTCGGACGATCAATTCCCATACGGATACGCTGAAATTCTTGTGTTCCTAAATGTGAAATTGTCGATTTTACACCATTATGTCCACCAGCACTCCCTTTCATACGAAGACGTAATTTACCTACAGGGATATCTAAATCATCGTACAACACAACGAAGTCCTCAACGTCAATCTTGTAGTAATCCATGAGTGGTCGAATGCTTTCCCCAGATAAATTCATATATGTAAGCGGCTTTAATAATATTACTTTTTCTCCATTAACAAATCCTGCACCAAATACCCCTTTAAATTTTTGTTCATTTAAAGAAATGTTCCAACGCTTTGCAAGTTCATCAATCGCCATAAATCCAATATTATGCCTTGTTAATTCATATTCTCTACCTGGGTTCCCAAGTCCTACTATCAATTTCATTCTTGTACCAACTACTTTCTTTTTTCGATACGAAAAGACGTAACCAAGCTTGGTTACGTCTCATTCTATCCAATTAATTGAATAATACACTTACAGATTCTTCTTCGTATACACGAATGATCGCTTCTCCGATTAATGGAGCAACTGAAAGTTCATGTACTTTGTCGATTTTCTTCTCTTCTGGTAATACAATAGAGTTTGTTACAACTAACTCTTTAATATTTGAATTTTGAATACGCTCAATTGCTGGACCAGATAATACTGGGTGCGTACAGCAAGCATATACTTCAGAAGCACCGTTCTCTACAAGAGCGTTTGCTGCTAATGTAATTGTACCAGCTGTATCAATGATGTCATCAATTAAAATCGCTGTTTTACCTTCAATATTACCGATAATGTTCATTACCTCGGATACGTTCGGACGAGGACGTCGCTTATCAATAATAGCAATTGGTGCTTTTAGGCGATCTGCCATTTTTCGAGCACGAGTTACACCACCGTGGTCAGGAGACACGATTACGATATCTTTAAGACCTTTTGTTTCAAAGTAATCTGAAAGAATCGGTACACCCATTAAGTGGTCGATTGGGATATCAAAGAACCCTTGAATTTGTGGAGCATGTAAATCTAGAGTGATTACACGAGTTGCACCTGCTGTTTCAAGCAAGTTTGCTACAAGTTTCGATGTAATTGGTTCACGAGAACGCGCTTTACGGTCTTGACGCGCATAACCATAGTAAGGAATAACAATATTAATTGTTTTTGCAGATGCACGTTTTAATGCATCGATCATAATAAGTAATTCCATGATATGTTCGTTTACTGGGAAGCTTGTAGATTGAATAATGAATACATCGCAACCACGGATACTTTCTTCAATGTTAATTTGAACTTCTCCATCACTAAAACGATCAACAGAACATTTTCCTAGTCCTACTCCAATATGCTTTGCGATTTGCTCAGCAAGTTCCTTATTAGAGTTTAAAGAGAATACTTTCAAATTAGAATTTAGATATTGAGTCGACATCTAGATTAACCCTCCACATTATGATTTTTTCTTATTCAGCAATTGATCAACATAGTCTTCTTTGTTAACTTGACGTGCACGTGCTACTGATAATGCTTTTGATGGAACATTCTCTGTAATTGTAGAGCCTGCCGCTACATAAGCACCATCTTCAACTGTTATTGGCGCAACTAGATTTGAATTACATCCAATAAATACCCCGTTACCAATCACAGTTTTGAATTTATTCTTGCCGTCATAGTTCACCGTAATTGAACCACAACCAAGATTCACGTCTTCTCCAACTTGTGCATCCCCGATATAACTTAAGTGTGAAGCTTTACTTCTATTACCAAAAACAGTTTTTTTGATTTCCACGAAGTTTCCAACGCGTACTTCATCTCCAATAACTGAATCTGGGCGAATATGTGCAAATGGACCAACCGCTACTTCTGTACCAAGTTTACTATCATGTACAGTAGATTGACGAATTGTCGTACGATCTCCAATTTCACTATCGCGAATTACTGTATGTGGTCCAATTTCACAATCAGAACCAATTACAGTATTACCCTCAATAACTGTTCCTGGATGAAGAACTGTATCACTACCGATAATTGCGTCGGCAGAAATATATGTGTTACTTGGATCGATAATTGTAACACCATTCACCATATTTTTTCGGTTGATACGGTTTTTCATAATAACTTCCGCTTGCGATAGAGCGACTCTGTCGTTAACACCTAACGTTTCATCGAAGTGCTCTGTTTGATAAGCTGATACGATATGACCTTCATTTTTTAGAATCTCAATAACATCTGGAAGGTAATATTCACCTTGTACGTTATCATTTGAAACTTTAGAAAGTGAAGCGAATAAAGCTTTATTATCAAAACAATACGTACCTGTATTGATTTCTTTAATAGCTAATTCTTTTTCATTTGCATCCTTATGCTCAACAATCTTTTCAACATGACCATTCTCATTACGAACGATACGACCATATCCAGCAGGTTCTTCTATGTACGCTGTTAGCACCGTTGCCATTGCCCCTGCTTCTTTATGTTGCTGAAGCAACGCTTCCATTGTTTCAGCAGTTATTAGCGGCGTATCACCACAAATAACTAAAGTTGTTCCTTCTTCATTTGCAAGTACACTTGCAGCTTGATCTACAGCATGCGCTGTACCAAGTTGTTCTGCTTGTAATGCAAACTCACTTACGTTTCCTAGCTGTTCTTGTACCATTTCAGCACCATGTCCTACGACTGTTACAAGTTTCTGCAATCCCAATTGAGATACTTGGTCGACAACATGTTGTACCATAGGTTTTCCACATACAGGATGAAGCACTTTGTATAGCTTAGACTTCATACGTGTGCCTTTACCTGCAGCTAGAATCACTGCAAATCTGTTTGACATATAGACCCTCCATCGCAACCTATTTATCCATTAACGATATTATCCTAAATCATCATATATTTCAAGAAACACATTTTAACTATTAAATTTTACCATAATTCTTATAAGATGTTTTACTCTTTAGTATCTTTTTTAAGAAATAAGCTATACTATTTAAAATGATTTTGAAAAAATTAGAAGTTTCTCCTCTTCACTTGAATGGAATTAGAATCTTCCGAATATAAAATATATAAAATCACAAAAAAACAAACCCCTGTAAATGCTTACAGGGGTTTGCTACAAAATTATAAGGCTTTCTTTCAAAAGCCCTTTTCATTCGAATTTTACGAAGCGCCCGCTTCTTCAAACTCAACCTCTTCTAACTCGCCTAAACGGTGATACTCTGTTAAAACCGCATCTTGAATTTTAGAGCGTGTATTAGAATTAATTGGATGTGCAATGTCACGGAATTCTCCATCTGGAGTACGTTTACTTGGCATTGCTACAAATAATCCATTATTACCATCAATTACACGAATATCATGAACAACAAATTCATGGTCTAGGGTAATAGAGGCAATTGCTCTCATGCGGCCTTCTGTGTTTACGCGGCGTAATCTTACGTCAGTTACTTCCATCTTGTGTTCACCACCCTTTTCTAAATAAGCGATATATTTGTATAAATTCCACAAAATTTCTATTTTCCCTTTAATTTTTTAAAAATTTTTAAGATAAAAATTTTTAACACAGTTGAATATAAAGATTAATAGAGGTTATCGCTTACAAAGACTTACTTAACTAGGGCAATTACTTCGATTTCAACTGAAACATCTTTCGGTAATTTTGCTACTTGTACACAAGAACGTGCTGGTTTATGAGTAGAGAAATAAGATCCATATACTTCATTAACAGCATTAAAATCATCCATATCTTTTAAGAATACTGTTGTTTTTACTACCGTATCAAATGAGGCACCTGCTTCTTCTAATACTGCTTGTAAATTTTGAAATACTTGCTCTGTTTGTACTGTTACGTCTCCTGCTACAAGCTCTCCACTTGCAGTTAACGGAATTTGTCCTGAACTGTAAAACATATTATTTACAATAATCCCTTGTGAATATGGTCCAATTGCTTGTGGTGCATTGTTTGTTTGAACAACTTTCATACTTTTCACCCTTTTATTATTTATTTTTACTCTTTAAAAATAGTGCACGAAAAGCAGTTTGTCCATCTATTTTGTAATTTATAAATCGAATAAAAAAAAGATAAAGCTATTTGCTTTATCTTTTTACTCAGCCTCTACAAGCCCTTCATCAAATGGTGCCAGTGAATAATTTCCCTTTTCCACTTGAATCGATTTTTCTTTCACATCAACTTCTGATAGACGAATTAATGATACAAAGTTATTAATTAGTCTTTCTTCAATATCCGTGGACTCTACTAATACACCAATACCAACAACGTTAGCCTTAAACTCTTCTAACATACTCATCATACCTTGAATTGTCCCGCCGGCTTTCATGAAGTCATCAATAATTAAAACATTTGATCCCTCTGGAAGGCTACGCTTTGCTAACGTCATTGTTTGAATTCTCTTAGAAGAACCTGATACATAGTTAATACTAACAGTAGGTCCCTCTGTTACCTTATTATCTTTTCTCGCAATTACTACCGGTACATCTAAGTAATTTGCCACCGCATAAGCAAGTGGAATCCCTTTTGTCGCTACCGTCATAACTGCGTCAATTGATTGCCTAGCAAAAACAGAAGCAAACAAACGACCTGCGCCATTAATATAGCGAGGATTACTTAAAAGATCTGTCATATATAAGTAACCGCCAGGTAAAATACGACCTGGATTTTCAAATAAGCTACAAAGCTCACCAATAATTAGGTCTGCCTCTTCTTCACTTATATATGGTATATATTTCACTCCTCCTGCTGCTCCTGGTATCGTTTGCAATGTGCCGACCCCTTGTTGTTCAAACGTTTGCTTAATAATAACTAAATCTTCACTAATGGAAGACTTAGCTGATTGATACCTTTCAGCAAAAAAAGTGAGAGAAACTAGCTGACGAGGATTTTGTAACAGGTAATACGTCATATCGACTAACCTTGTACTTCGTCTAATTTTCATACTCCCACCTCAAATCACGAATATTCTAAACAAATCATAACGTATTATACGTCTTTATTCAAGCGTTTCTCGCTCTCCTAATAATCGTACTGCATATACTTGTTCACAAAATCCTTTTAATCCGTTATAAATTCGATGCATTCGCGAATCATGATGTACAAGGCCGAATACAGTTGGGCCACTTCCACTCATTAATACAGCATCTGCTCCAAAACGCTTCATCTGTGCTTTAATACGAGCAACTTCAGGATGCATCTTAAATGTTACATCTTCTAAAACGTTGCCAACAGTATCACAAATTCCTTTGTAATCCCCAGCATTTATAACATCCACCATTTTATCTACATTTGGATGTGTAACTCGATTTAATTTTAAGTTTCCATACACATCAGCAGTAGATACACCAATATGTGGTTTCGCCAAAATAACCCAACAAGAAGGCGGAGTCTTTATATGCTCAATTTGCTCTCCTCTTCCAGTGGCAATTGCTGTTCCACCGTATACACAGAACGATACATCTGATCCAATTTCTGATCCAAGCTTTGCTAATTCATCAATTGTAAGCCCTAAATTCCATAATTTATTAAGACCACGTAATGTCGCTGCTGCATCACTACTTCCACCTGCTAATCCAGCCGCAACTGGAATCGTTTTTTCAATAGTAATAGATACACCTTTTTTCACATTAAACTTCTCTTTTAATAATTTCGCTGCTTGATAAGCTAAATTTCGTTGGTCGTCTGGGACATACCGATTATGGGATAAAATTTCAATACGGTCTTCTGCTAATTCCGTTAGTTCTAAACGATCCGCTAAATCAATTGTTGTCATAATCATTTTCACTTCATGATATCCGTCTTGTCTTTTTCCCAGTACATCTAACGACAGATTAATCTTTGCTGGTGCTTTCACTAGTAGCTTCAATCTATTCACCCACTCTATGTACTCAATCTTTTATCGTTTATTTTACCATAAATTTATAGTAAGACGATGACACTTCCCTAATTATAACGAAAAGCATTAAGAATGAAACTATTTATGTAAAATGATGGCACCTTTTAGAGTACAAAAAGCCGAGGAATCACTCCTCGGCTACCGTAGCATAGAAAGTATCTTACAACTACTGGTTTTGTTTCATCAATTGCTGTTCTGCAATTTCTATAGCACGTTTCACCATGTTACCAGCATCTTTCGCACGAATTCCGCCCCATCCTTCTTTCTGAACAACATCATAAAAACCTAGCTCTTTTGCTAGCTCTTCTTTAAATTGATTTGACATGACACCTCTTCGTCTACTCAATGCAGAGTCCCTCCTTATTTTGCTACGGTATAGTTAGTATGCAAAATAATATAGCTTTTCATTTGTGGGAATATATGTAACGATACGCGAATCATAAAATGACTTCATTATGTGGTTCATCATAAAATGTTAACTCCACTGTCTCTGTTAAAACATCTGCATAACTATAAGATACACGTTGCAGCGCATCTTCTTGCTGATCTAACTGTACAACAAACACAGAACGGTATGTTTCTGCCAGTACACCCGATTGCTCCACAGTTTTTCTTCTTCCACTATTAGCCTTTAACATAAGTCTCTGTCCAAGATGGTGATCTAATTCGCTTTTAATTTCATCTAAACGTTTTGACATATACCTTGCTACACCTCGCTGTAATTTAGATTGAACACTTAAAACACGATATATCTATCCCAATGATTAACTGCAATTCACAGACAATATCATTATAAAAGCATCATGCGTTCGAATAGATAGAAGAAATACTATATTGTAAAAGTATCATTATGTAGTCTTTACGCTCTTACCACTTTTTATCCAAATTCATTTCATTCCCTTTCACATAAAAAAAGCAAGATACACATGTACCTTGCTTACTCTTCATAATGTTGAAACGGTAATCCAGTTCGTAAAATCCCCCTCGTTTCAATCCCACCTAGCCCCTTTTCACCAGTAATCGTATTACGTACAACATCCCATACATTTACTCTCTCCATAAATGAGGTAAAACTAATTTTACCAACCACATATACAGGATCTAGCGCATGAATATTAATCCTGGACGGGGAACTAGCGAAGTTAGCACCTGCTCGAATTAACGCCTCGAAATGCGATTGACACGCCCCCGCAAAAATAACGAGTTGATCCAATGAGGGATATTTTTTTCGCACTTCTCTAACAGCCTGTACAAAATGCCTTGAGTGCCTATATGCTGCTAAATCCCCCTTTACCCCTTTTGACTTTGTATAAGCATCATGCCCTGTAATAACTAAAATATCTGGACGAAAATGATCGATTAAGTCTACTACCTTTTCGTGCATCTCTGTTTCCTTACAATGAATACCCTGTACAGGAACACCGATTTTATTATATAAGTCTAAGCACTTACGTAAATATAAAGGATCTCCATCTATATGCAATACACGCCCTGGCATTTGAAAATAATTCACTTCACTTGTGTACCCACCAGTTGAAGTGTGTTCATGCCTTTGTTTCATCAATACATAATCTTGTTGGAATAAACGGTACGTGCGCTCCATTGTCTCTTTTTCACGCTTCACTCTTTTTTTATGTTCTCGTTGATCTATACTAATTAAATCTTCAAGCGGCGCATCTGCCACTAGTCTAATTTCCTCTCCAAACAATATGGCTATCTCGCCTTTTATTTCTATAATACGAAAAAGGATATCCCTATTATGAGAATATCGTTCCACTAATTCTCCAACATGTAAAGCCATTCTCCTACCTCCAAACTCGTTAGGCCATCTTACCTGTTTTTAAAGTATGAATGTAGGAGAGAAAAGGTGACAAAAGGGACAGCTCAGGTTGAACTGTCCCTTTCATATTCTTATGATAATTTATCCCGCATTAACAGGCAGTAGGGAATGCCCCCACCGATTAAAGTTTCACTTTATGAAGAACTAATGCATTACTTAATGTTGCGAACTCTTCGATAGATAACGTTTCGCCTCTTCGCTTTGGATCAATTCCTACTTCTGTTAAAATTTGATCCAACAGCTCTTTATCTTTCGGGAAACCATTTAAATTATTTGATAAATTATTCATTAAAGTTTTACGACGTTGTGCGAAGCTTGCTCGTACTACTTCAAAGAAGAACGTCTCATCTGTCACCTCTACAACTGGTTTCGGACGCTTTAGAAGACGAATAATTGCAGAATCAACATTTGGTTGCGGTACAAACACTGTACGTGGTACAGTCATAACTGTTTCTACCTCTGTATAATACTGAATGGCGATTGATAAAGAACCATACTCTTTCGTTCCAGGTTTAGCTGCTAAACGATCCCCAACTTCTTTTTGCATCATAACAACAAATCCACGAACCGGTAGTTTCTCTTCAAGCAATTTAAATAAAATTGGCGTTGTAATATAGTATGGTAAGTTAGCTACTACCATTACATCTTGTCCCTCTTCAAATTGCTCACTAAACACTTCATGTACATCTGCCTTTAGGACATCTTTATTTATAACGGTAACATTGTCATATGGAGCTAACGTCTCATCTAAAATCGGTAATAGTCTCTGATCAATTTCAAAAGCTACTACTTTTTTAGCACGCTTCGCTAATTGCTCAGTTAACGCGCCGATACCTGGTCCAATTTCAATTGCACCACTTTCCGAACCGATTTCTGCGTGATCAACGATACGATTTAATACATTTGTATCAATTAAAAAGTTTTGTCCTAAACTTTTTTTGAATGAAAATCCATACTTTTCAACAATGTCTTTTGTACGATTTGGCGTTGCGATATCCTTCATTTCTTTTCCTCCTGTATTACTTGCTTATAAGCTTCTGCAAATGATTCCTTTGAAACTTGAAACATTTGTAAACGTTTATGTAACTGTTTTGCATTTGTATAACCAATCTTTAATAGCTTACCCATTCTTTCTCTGCGACTCTTTGCCATTTCTCCGCCCACTAAGCCTGCATCGACAAGATCACTCCAACTAATTTCACTTGTGTAAGCTTCCATTTCTTCATGTATACTCTCTAAAGCGCGGCGAATTGATTCATTAGAAGCATGTTCGATTCCAACACCTTTTTTCCTCTTGGCAAGCGCTTCTTCTTTTGGTAAAAAAGCATGTTTACACCCAGGAACCTTGTCAGAAATAATTTTTCGAATACGCTCTCCAGGATAATCCGGATCTGTGAAAATAATAACGCCTCGTTTTTGAAGCGCTAATTTAACTTGTTCAATAACATGATCACCGATTGCTGAACCGTTCGTTTCAATTGTATCCGCATCAACAGCGCGTTTAATTGCAACTGTATCATCTTTACCTTCTACAACGATAATCTCTTTAATTTTCATGCTTGCCTCCACACTCGTTTCGTCTCTACTTAGTAAAACAAAAAAATGACGACTTTTCCATTATTATTTTCCCCATTCTTGCATTTTAAAAAATAGAATGGCAAAAACTTTGTTCTCTCTCCTTATTGTAACACTTCCTCATTCGCCCTCGTTTTCTCTACCACTTCTACTATTCCATTTCTCAAAAAATAAAAAGAATGGGCTCCCCCCATTCTTTTTATTCAACACCAAATAAAGCTTTTGCATTCTTAGTTGTTACTTCCGCTACCTCTTCATAAGAAATTCCTTTTAAATTCGCAATTTCTTCTGCTACAAGTTTTACATAACTTGGTTCATTTCGTTTTCCGCGAAATGGATGTGGTGTTAAATATGGACAATCGGTCTCAATTAACAATTTCTCTAGTGGGATCTCCACAGCAACTTCTTTTGGTTTCTTAGCATTTTTAAATGTAACTGGCCCGCCCAACGAAATTAAAAAGTTCATATCAACACATCGCTGCGCTACTTCAACACTACCGCTAAAGCAATGCATAATGCCTCCTACTTCAGCTGCATTCTCTTCCTCTAGAATATCAACAATATCTTGAGTTGCATCGCGGTTATGTATAATAATTGGTAATTTCACCTTTTTGGCTAATGCAATTTGTTTACGGAATACTTCTTTCTGTATTTCCTTTGGTGACTTATCCCAGTGATAATCTAAACCCATTTCTCCAATAGCAACGACTTTAGGATGGGAAGCAAGTTCTTCTAACCAAGCTAAATGTTCTTCTGTCATGTCGATTGCATCCACAGGATGCCATCCAACCGCAGCGTAAATAAAATCATAGGCTTCTGCTAATTCAATCGCTTTTTTTATCGTTACTTCATCAAATCCAACAACAACTGTATATGTAACTCCCGCTTCTTTCATTCGTGCAATAACTTCTTGTAAATCTTCTTCAAATTGCTCTGCGTTCAAATGTGAATGTGTATCAAACAACATAATACATAACTCCTTTTATATTGAAATCAAGTTTATTCTACAAAAATAAGCTCTTTAATAACTTAACGATAACAATACTACAATTTTAATGCAAAAATAGAGAGTGTAAAAAGAAAAAAGACGCTTCACACATGTTACACGTGAAACATCTCTTTTCTTGTCTTAATTACTTGATTTTTGTACCGTTCGGTAGGTTTTGGTCGATTGACGCTAATGACAATACGCCATTCTCTTCACCTGCTAAAATCATACCTTGTGATAATTCACCGCGTAATTTTACAGGCTTTAAGTTCGTTACACAAATAACCTTTTTACCTTTTAGTTCTTCTGGAGAATAGAATTTTGCAATCCCAGAAACAACTTGACGCTTTTCTGTACCTAAATCAAGCTGAATTTTTAATAACTTATCTGCTTTTTTCACAGGTTCAGCCGATATTACTTCTGCTACTCGTAATTCTACTTTGAAGAAATCATCAATTGTAATTTCTTCTGCTTTCGGTTCTTCTTCTTTTTTCTCCTCAACTTTAGGAGCAGAACCTTTCATTTGTTCTTTAATATACTCTACTTCTACTTCCATTTCTAAACGTGGGAAGATTGGTTGTCCTTTTTCTACTTTTGTTCCAGCTGGAATACAGCCAATTGCAGATAGACTTTCCCAAGATTTATGTGCTTCATCAGTAAGGCCAAGTTGAGCAAACATTTTGCTCGGTGCCACTGTTAAGAATGGCATAAGCATAATACCCGTTTGACGAAGTACTTCCGCTAAATGAGCCATTACAGAAGCTAATTTCTCACGATCACTCTCATCTTTCGCTAGTACCCACGGTTGTGTTTCATCAATATATTTATTCGTACGGCTAACCAATTGCCAAATTGAGCTTAGCGCCACAGAGAATTCCATATTCTCCATTGCTTCTTCTACTTTTTTCAATGTATCTTGTGCAAATGTTACTAATGTTTCATCAAACTCCGTTACATTTGCTTTATATGCAGGAATTTCTCCGTTAAAGTACTTATCAATCATAGCTACTGTACGATTTAATAAGTTACCTAAGTCATTTGCTAAATCGAAGTTGATACGTTCAACAAATCCTTCTGGTGTGAACACCCCGTCAGATCCGAATGGAACTTCGCGAAGTAGGTAGTAACGTAATGCATCTAATCCGTAACGATCAATTAATGTAACTGGATCTACTACGTTCCCTTTTGATTTACTCATTTTTCCGTCTTTCATTAAAATCCAACCATGAGCAAATACTTTTTTCGGAAGAGGTAAATCTAATGCCATTAAAATGATTGGCCAATAAATTGTATGGAAACGAACAATTTCTTTTCCAACTAAATGCACATCTGCTGGCCAGAATTTCTTATACTTCTCTTCATTTGCCGTTCCATAACCTAGTGCTGTAATGTAGTTAGATAACGCGTCAACCCATACGTAAATAACGTGTTTCGGGTTACCTGGAACACGAACTCCCCAGTCAAATGATGTACGAGAAACTGCTAAATCTTCTAATCCTGGTTTAATGAAGTTATTAATCATTTCATTTTTACGAGACTCTGGCTGAATGAAATGTGGGTTATCTTCATAGAACTTTAATAGTCTGTCGACATATTTACCCATTCTAAAGAAATATGATTCTTCACGAACAAGTTCTACATCGTGGCCACTATCTGGACTTTTTCCTCCAACTACTTTATCACCTTCCATAATTGGATCTACTAATTGATGCGCTGTATAGAATGTTTCATCTTGTACGGAATACCAACCTTCATATTCATCCAGATAAATATCACCTTGATCTACTAACTGCTTGAAGATTTTTTCGACAACATCTTTATGACGATCTTCAGTTGTACGAATAAAATCATCATAAGATATATCCATTTTCCCCCATAGTTCTTTAATTCCTGAAACAATGTTATCCACATACGCTTGTGGTGTAACATTTAATTCTTCTGCTTTCTTTTGGATCTTCTGCCCATGTTCATCAGTTCCTGTTAAATAATGAACATTGTATCCTTGCATACGCTTATAGCGCGCCATCGCATCTCCTGCTACTGTCGTATAAGCATGTCCAATGTGTAATTTTCCACTTGGATAATAAATTGGGGTAGTAATATAAAAGGACTTATTTTCCTCTGTCATTGTTTTGGACCTCCCGAATAACCTCATATGTATTTATAAACAGTATATCAAAAACTCATATATAAAGTGAAACTTTAATCAGTAAGGGGTTTGTTCATCTCCCGCTGATCATTTCCTTTCACCAATTAGACTTTTACTAACAGCAAAGCACTCACTTAACTTCTTTGCTCCGGCCTAATTTTGAGGTGGAAGTCTTACTATTCGAAAATAATGGCATAGCAACGAGCTAATGCTCAATATATTTATCATCTATTACTCATATTTCAAAAAAATATACACTCTTCACATATAATGTATAAACTTTTCAGAAAATAAAGTGAAATATTTGTAGAAATTGCTCTCATTCTATTATATATAAGAAGTAAGAAATCTATAAATCTTTTTAAAAAATATAGAATTAAAGAATTGACGGAAATGTAAATGATTGGTATCATATGTCCATAGGGTATTTTGTCGAAAAATGACGAATCAAAAAAATAGACTCGAAACTTATAAACTATTTATTTAGGAGGAAAAGAATTATGAAATCTACTGGTATCGTTCGTAAAGTTGATGAATTAGGTCGTGTGGTAATTCCAATCGAATTACGCCGTACTTTAGGTATTGCAGAAAAGGATGCTCTTGAAATCTACGTTGATGACGAGAAAATCATCTTAAAAAAATATAAACCAAACATGACTTGCCAAGTAACTGGTGAAGTATCTGATGGTAACCTTTCTTTAGCTGAAGGTAAAATTATCTTAAGCAAAGAAGGCGCTGAGCAAATCTTAAACGAGCTTCAAGATTATATCGAAACAGCAAAATAAGCTTCTCAATTATGAGAAGCTTATTTTTTATCTACATGATAGATTTGGTATACATCGCGTTTCGACAAATCTCGATCTTTAGCGACTGTTTTTATCGCCTCTTTTGAATTCATACCTTTTTCGTTTATATAATGTTCAATATGATCGTATACTGAAATAGATTCCCACCATTGTTCTTCTGGAGCAGGTTCTTCCGTTGAACCAGCTACTAAAATACAAAACTCACCACGAACTTCATTTTGCTTTGTCCATTCAATTGCTTCCTCGACTGTCCCTCTAATAAATTCTTCAAATTTCTTCGTTAACTCTCGACATAATACAATTTCTCTGTTTCCCAATACTTCATGCATTGAGATTAAAGTATCATCCAGACGGTGAGGTGCCTCATAAAACATCATTGTAGTTTGTACATATCGAAGTTTTTCTAATTCCAGTTTTCTTTCCTTCTTATTTCTTTGTAAAAACCCATAGAAATAAAACTGTTTTGTCTCAAGACCTGATGCAATTAATGCTGTAAGAGCTGCATTTGCCCCAGGAAGCGGAATTACGTGATATTGTTCAGCTACTGCCTCGACAACAATATCATAGCCTGGATCGGAAATACACGGCATACCAGCATCGCTTACGATGGCTACAGTCTTGCCCTCTTCTAACTTATCTAAAATTTTACGTCCACTTACTTCCTTATTATGCTCATGATAACTCATAACCGGTGTTTCAATTTCAAAGTAATTACAAAGTTTCTTCGTTTGCCTTGTGTCTTCCGCTGCAATAACATCTGCCTCTTTTAAAATACGGATTGCACGAAATGTCATATCTTCTAAATTTCCAATTGGAGTTGGTACTAGATATAACATTCCTTTTTCATTTTGCTGAAAGCTTTTTTGCTGCCACATATGGTTCTCCTTTTTGCATATATTCTTCTTTTTGTTTTCTATTTAATTGCTTAAAATAATACTCTGCTTGCATAGCTGTACGCTTATCTTCATGAAGTTCTACGTATTTTAAAACAACAGGAAGTCTAGCACGCGTATACCTAGCCCCTTTTCCGCTATTATGGGTCTCAATCCGCTTCTCTATATGATTTGTATATCCAGCATAATAACTTCCATCAGAGCACTCTACTACATAAAAACAATGCTTATTCTTCTCCATATAAAATTGAACGAATCTCCTTTGTATATTCATTATTTTCTTCATATACAAAAAGAGGTGGCAATATTTTTAAATCTGCGTTTCCGTCCTTAATTCCTTCAATTAACAATGTATTTGCTTCTTTTCCTGCCTTAGGATAAACAAATCGTACACGCTTTGGTTCAATTTTGTATTTACGCATTAATGTAACAATGTCTAGTAAACGACCTGGACGATGTACAAACGCTACTTTCCCACCCTGTTTTACTAGCTGACTGCTTGCAGATACAACATCCTCTAATGTACACATAATTTCATGACGAGCTATCGCTAAATGTTCATTCATATTTTTTTCAGAAGTTGCAGGGGTTTGGAAATAAGGTGGATTACATGTGACAACATCGTATTGATGACGTCCAAGTTTCTCCGGCATATCTTTCAAATCCCCATGTATTAAGTGAATTCTTTCTTCCAACTTATTGTATTGAACACTTCTTATTCCCATATCATATAAGCGTTCTTGAATTTCCACACCAGTAATATTCCCTTTTGTTCTTGTACTTAATAGCAGGGGTACAACTGCGTTACCTGTACACAGATCAAGTAAATTACCTTTTTGAATTGGCACCCAAGCAAAGTCTGCAAGTAAAACAGCATCTAAAGAAAAATTAAATACCGATGGACTTTGTATAATTTTCATTTCTTGCGCTAATAAGTAATCTAAACGTTCATCTTCATATAAATTCATATACTACTCCTTTTCTTACCCTTAACCTACCCTATTGGATCTTCTACTAATATAAAACACATTTTGTTCTATTCCCATGTATAAAAAATTACCTTTCCAATTATAATTGGAAAGGTAATTTCACTTTTTATTTAAAAATGACAGACAGAATAAACAATCTCCCTCTTTACGTACACTTCCGTAATGTAGATTACAAATATGAAAACCCTCTTGATACAGTCTTGCTAAATTATCGTAGCCTTCACCAATATCTGTCTTTGGCTTCACTTCTTTACGCTTTTGAGTTTTTTGTTTTTCTTTAATCTGCACTTCTTCAAAACGTTTTCGCAAATTTTCATTTTCCATTTTTATATGTTGGTTTTCTTCCAATAACTCTGCAAGATGTTGTTTTAATTCTCCCAACTGTTTGTATAAATGTCCAATTTGCTCTTCCATACTAGAAACCGATGCAAAAATATCCTTTTTCTCCACAAGCACCCACCTCATTAATCTGTGGTTTGACTCGAAACGACCCCTTTATTCACTAATTCATCTAACGTATATTCTACTATCCGTTCCTTGTCTACTAGTTCCACTTGAATTAATCTTTCTAAAATATTTAATCCGATAACACGGCCAATACCATGCGGGGTTTGTATACGTTGATCTAAATCAGGAAGTTGTTCCTTTGCTGCCTCATATTCATCATTCTCATATTTTAAGCAACACATTAAGCGACCACATAAACCAGAGATTTTTGCAGGATTTAATGATAAATTTTGATCCTTAGCCATTTTAATGGATACAGGTTCAAAATCCCCTAAAAAAGTAGAACAACAAAGCATACGACCACATGGACCAATACCACCAAGCATCTTCGCTTCATCACGAACACCAATTTGTCTTAGTTCAATTCTTGTCCTAAAAATTGCCGCTAAGTCCTTCACTAGTTCGCGGAAATCAATCCGACCATCCGCAGTAAAGTAGAAAATAATCTTATTACGATCGAACGTATACTCTACATCTACCAGTTTCATATCAAGATTATGCTCTACTACCTTGTGTTGACAAACCTGATATGCTTCTTTCGCAGCATGTTTGTTCTCTTCAACAATGGTACGATCATTTTCATTTGCAATACGAATAACCTTTTTCAGCGGTAATACAACGTCGTTTTCATCAACTTGCTTTTTGGTAATAACTACTTTTCCGTATTCAATACCTCTTACCGTTTCTACAATTACGAACTCATTTTCAGAGATATCGAACTGATTCGGATCAAAGTAATATACCTTTCCGGCCTTCTTAAAGCGAACACCTACTACATCATACAAAACGGTCATCCCTCCTGCAACCGCAACACTAACTGTTCGAACACAAGCTGCGCATTTACATTAGCGTTGATTCTATTTTTTGCCTCTAATATATTAAAGAGAGCTGATACAATGCGCTTCTGAGCATAGGAGAAAGATTCAAACATCTCTTTCTGCTCATGAAAAACAAGACGATCTTCTTCTCCAAGTTGAACATATAATAAATCCTTATAAATAAGGAGTAACATATCTAAACCTTGCTGTAATTGTTCTTTCTCTCCAAAGTGTTTTCCCCATTTTTCTTGTACAAAAAAAATAGAGGCTTTATCTTTTTCGAGCGCTTCACATAATTTTATCACTAAAGCTCGTCCTTGTGCAAACCATTCATCATTACACAAAGCTAAAGCTTCTTCAAAACTATTCGTAAGTTGTGCTGCAAGGGCCGCTAAAGATGCTGTAATACCTTCATCCTGTAATCTTTTAATTAAAGATTCGGTAGGTAACGGTCTAAATGTAACAACTTGACAGCGAGATAAAATCGTATTTAAAATTTGATGACTTTGTTCAGTAAGTAAAATAGCTGTTGTATCACTACTTGGTTCTTCTAAAAATTTCAAAAGTGTATTTGCTGCGTTTGCCGTCATACGATCTGCATGCTCAATAATATATACTTTTTTATTTGCCTCTAATCCTGTTTTTGAAAACTCTTCTTGTAAATCGTGTATTTGCTGCTTCTTAATAGATAATCCGTCTGGTTTTACAATATGTAAGTTAGGGTGGTTACCTGAATCAATTCGCTTGCAATTTGTACATATGTGACAGGGCTCTACCCCATTCCTTTGAGAACAGAGAAAACTCTTTGCCATCTGAATTGCTGTCGCAAACTTCCCTGTTCCTTTCCCTCCCTCTAACAAATAAGCGTGGGATATACGCTCTTTTGCAATGCTATTCATCAACATTTTTACACCGATGGGCTGTATAGCAGAAAGCTGCTCCCACGTCTTCGTCATAATGCATACCTCACTTATTTCATTCTGTCCTTCTATTATAACAATTTCTCTTCTATAATCTGAACAACTTCTTCTATAAGTTTTTCCATTGGTTGATCAGCATTTACCAATACAATACGATCAGAGAAACGCTCTACAATTTGTAAATACCCTTCACGCACGCGTTTATGGAAAGAGATATCTTCCATGTCTAATCGATTCACTTCGCGTCCCGCATCTTTTTCAATTCTAGCTAAACCAACCTCTGGTTCAATGTCTAGGTAAATTGTTAAACTAGGCATGCAGTCTTCTGTTGCGAAACGATTGATTTCAAATACTTTATCCATACCTAATCCTCTTGCATAGCCTTGATAAGCTAAAGAGCTATCTATAAAACGATCACATAACACAAGATAGTTTTCATTAAGCGCTGGCATAACCTTTTCCACTAAATGTTGTCTACGTGCAGCGGCATATAGAAGTGCCTCTGTACGTGCTTCCATCATCGTATATTCTTGCTTATGTAAAATCGTTCTAATATCCTCAGAAATTGCAATACCACCTGGTTCTCTCGTCGCCATTACCTTTTGTTCGTTTTGCTCAAAATATGGTAATAAACTTTTAATTAACGTTGTTTTACCCGAACCTTCTGGCCCCTCAATTGTTACAAATAATCCCTTCATCCTAAAACCTACTTTCTATATCATACACTTTCATATCTTTCGTGCTCCCTTGAAAACGAGCTCCTGTTTTCTCTAAATACATAATTTGCTCTTTATGTTTTGAAGTAATTCTTTCACCATACATAATCAATGGAATTCCAGGTGGATATGGAATTACCATTTCCGCCGCTATCATCCCAACCGCTTCTTCTATCGGTACTACTTTTGTTTTATATCCTTCTAGTTGCTTATATGTATACGGTAAAGGAGTCAATTCTCTTTTATAAGTATAACGAATAGATCCAATCTTGTCTTTCACCTCATAATGTTCCAATGCTACTCGAATTATCTCTATAGCCTTCATGTACTCATTACTTACTTGCAGAGGTAAAATAAATAGGACATTATATGGATCTGCCATTTCTGTATATATTCCGGCCTTTTCAAACAAAGACTGTAATTCATATCCCGATAACTGACAACGAGTTTGTACAGTAACCTTTAAATCATCTTGCAATGGATATTGTAAAACAGCTATTTGTGGAATAGAGTATAATCCTTTTTTAAATCCCCGTAGAAACTCAACAATTTCATCGTGACCTTTTTCTTTTATACTCGCTAGCGTAAAGCGTGCTATATCAAGAGAAGCCATAATTGGATATGACGGACTACTAGATTGTAGCATACTCAAATAAGTAGAAACTTTTTCTTTATTGACTAAATGACTATTTATATGTAAATAGGATCCCATTGTCATCGCAGGTAATGTTTTATGTGCAGAATGAACTACAATATCTGCACCATATTCTAATGCTGACTTTGGAAATGGTTCTCCTAAGCAAAAGTGTGCCCCGTGAGCTTCGTCTACTAAAACAGGGACTTTATGTGCATGTGCATAAGCAATACTTGCCTCTAAATCTATTCCCATACCATAATAATTAGGATGCGTTAAAATGAGAGCTTTAGCATTAGGGTATCTTTCAATTGCTTCCATAATAACTTCATCATGAATTCCCACCGGAACGTTATACGCCTCATCAATCCATGGGTCTAGAAAAATCGGATTCGCACCCGCTAGTTTCAACCCATTAATGATTGATTTATGACAGTTTCTTTGTACAAGGACAATGTCATTCTCACCGCAGCAAGACAAAATCATTGCTAAATTTCCCACTGTTGAACCATTAATTAAAAAATAACTTTTTTTTGCACCATATACATCAGTTAACAATTGTTGTGCTTCATCTATACATTCAAACGGACTATGTAAATCGTCTAATCCTGTTAACTCGGTTACATCAATGGCTAGTATATCTTTAAACTCCCCAATAGCTTCCTGAGGGAAGTTTAAACCATTCTTATGACCTGGAACATGAAGAGATAGTGGCCCTCTCTCTTTAAACTCTATTAAAGCCTCATATAAAGGCATACGATTTTGATTCATATATACCTCTTCCTTATTATTCATTCTTTATCTATTATACAGAACAAAAAAAATAATAGGCATACGCCTATTTAAAAATATGATACTTCTAATTTTCGAAGTTGTTTTAAATAATGTATATATTTCGGATCATTGGTCTCGGTATTCACCATATCCTTTTCGCATTCATGACATATCAAATTATTATAAACATATATACCTTCTTTTCTTTTTGTTTCACAAACGATGCAAATTTCGCTTTGTAATTTCATATCCTTTCCTCCCCTATTTTAATGAACATATTTTGTACTACTATTCCTTAACAATTTACAGAAAAATATACATCAATCTCTTATATAATATGATTTACTCTTGGGCAACGTGTTTGTATTACCTTTACTTCTTTTACATATTGTTTAACAACATAAAAAAACACGAGTCAAATGA
>NZ_QOSD01000032.1:0-90244 GCF_008368905.1 Bacillus sp. SH5-2 | reverse complement strand
GCAATGTTATCTAGTTTTGAGAGAACATAAAAAAACTTGTTGACTTTTAAAGTGAATAAGTTATAATAATGATTGTCTCAAAAGAATAATGTCTGGTAATGATGGCAGAGAGGTCACACCCGTTCCCATACCGAACACGGAAGTTAAGCTCTCTAGCGCCGATGGTAGTTGGGACCTTGTCCCTGTGAGAGTAGGACGTTGCCAGGCAATATTATTCCGCAGTAGCTCAGCGGTAGAGCTATCGGCTGTTAACCGATCGGTCGTAGGTTCGATTCCTACCTGCGGAGCCATTGGAGAGCTGTCCGAGTTGGCCGAAGGAGCACGATTGGAAATCGTGTATACGTCACAAGCGTATCAAGGGTTCGAATCCCTTGCTCTCCGCCATAGGATTTATAATATTTGGCCCGTTGGTCAAGTGGTTAAGACACCGCCCTTTCACGGCGGTAACACGGGTTCGAATCCCGTACGGGTCACCACTTTTGGAGGATTAGCTCAGCTGGGAGAGCACCTGCCTTACAAGCAGGGGGTCGGCGGTTCGATCCCGTCATCCTCCACCATATAACTTATATGAATAGTATTGTCGCGGGGTGGAGCAGCACGGTAGCTCGTCGGGCTCATAACCCGAAGGTCGCAGGTTCAAATCCTGTCCCCGCAACCAAATGGTCCCGTGGTGTAGTGGTTAACATGCCTGCCTGTCACGCAGGAGATCGCCGGTTCGACCCCGGTCGGGACCGCCATTTTAATAAGGCTCGGTAGCTCAGTCGGTAGAGCAGAGGACTGAAAATCCTCGTGTCGGCGGTTCGATTCCGTCCCGAGCCACCATTTATTTTAATAAAATACGCCGGCTTAGCTCAATTGGTAGAGCAACTGACTTGTAATCAGTAGGTTGGGGGTTCAAGTCCTCTAGCCGGCACCATGTAAGTTTCGGAGGGGTAGCGAAGTGGCTAAACGCGGCGGACTGTAAATCCGCTCCTTCGGGTTCGGCAGTTCGAATCTGCCCCCCTCCACCATTTACATAGGGGCATAGTTTAAAGGTAGAACTGAGGTCTCCAAAACCTCCAGTGTGGGTTCGATTCCTACTGCCCCTGCCAAATATATTTACACAACATGGCGGTTGTGGCGAAGTGGTTAACGCACCGGATTGTGGCTCCGGCATTCGTGGGTTCGATTCCCATCAGTCGCCCCATTTTCATTTTAAAAATTACAAATAATCTAATGGATACTTACATATAATTAAGTAAGAATTCGATGGGCTATAGCCAAGCGGTAAGGCAACGGACTTTGACTCCGTCATGCGCTGGTTCGAATCCAGCTAGCCCAGCCATTTTTGCGGAAGTAGTTCAGTGGTAGAATACAACCTTGCCAAGGTTGGGGTCGCGGGTTCGAATCCCGTCTTCCGCTCCAATAAAATTTCATATGGCGGCATAGCCAAGTGGTAAGGCAGAGGTCTGCAAAACCTTTATCACCGGTTCAAATCCGGTTGCCGCCTTTTCTTTTGTGCCGATGTGGCGGAATTGGCAGACGCGCACGACTCAAAATCGTGTTCCTTCGGGAGTGTCGGTTCGACCCCGACCATCGGTATCAAACAAACGTTGATTTAAACGGCTCTTACGTTCAGTAGGAGCCGTTTTTTCGTGTTCTTAGAAGAAAAAGGTTTAATAAATTATCGCTCTATATTATAGATAAAGTGTAAACACTCTCTTGTATATCGTAGTGTTTTTTGTAAGGGCAATAATATGCTGCAAAAGGAAGAAGCTCGTTTTATGTCAAACTACTCAACTTGATGAACCCTTGTAAACGAAATATATTCGTTTATAAGATAGTCGTATGTGATAATTTTGTTTAAATTAAAATTAAATGTTCAAGAACGTATATAAATCGATATTTCTGATGGGTTGAGGTGAGGATTAAATCCTATAACCGACTCAAAATCGTGTTCCTTTGGGAATGTCGGTTCGACCCCGACCATTGGTATCGGCGATGTAAAAAGACTCTAACAGAAATATTAGAGTCTTTTTTGCTAAATTATGTTATGTGATTCTAAAATTCGTAATAAACGTAGGAATTCATGTATAATATAACTTGTCGAAAGAACAAAATGATAGTGATTTATATTATGTCTGTAATATGAATCAAAAATGAACTTTTTATATTTCTTTTAAAAATGTGTTGAATACGCATTATATTTCATATTAATATCTTTATGTAGATTTAAAACGGGAAAGAGAGTGGAAAGTATGGGCCGTAAATGGAACAACATTAAAGACAAAAAAGCATCAAAAGATGCAAATACAAGCCGTATATATGCGAAATTTGGGCGTGAAATTTATGTGGCAGCAAAACAAGGCGAGCCAGATCCAGAATCAAACCAAGCGCTTAGAGTCGTATTAGAGCGTGCAAAAACATACAATGTACCAAGAACAATTATTGATCGTGCAGTTGAAAAAGCAAAAGGCGGCTCAGAAGAAAATTATGACGAGCTTCGTTACGAAGGCTTTGGACCAAATGGAGCTATGGTAATTGTAGATACATTAACAAATAACGTAAACCGCACTGCTGCAGATGTACGAGCTGCATTTAGCAAAAACAGTGGTAACATGGGCGTAAACGGTTCTGTAGCTTACATGTTTGATGCGACAGCTGTTATTGGTCTTGAAGGTAAAACATCAGACGAAGTTCTTGAAATTTTAATGGAAGCAGATGTGGATGCACGTGACATTCTAGAAGAAGAAGATGCTGTTATCGTGTATGCTGAACCTGATCAATTCCATTCAGTACAATCAGCACTTAAAGATGCTGGTGTTGAGGAGTTTACAGTTGCAGAATTAACAATGCTTGCACAAAATGATGTAACACTTCCTGAAGATGCACAAACACAATTTGAAAAAATGGTTGATGCATTAGAAGACTTAGAAGATGTACAACAAGTTTACCATAACGTAGACTTAGGAGAATAATATGATAGAAGCCCCTTATCTTTTAACGGATAGGGGCTTTTTTTATGAAGTTAATTAAGGTGATGAATTATTAAAGGTATTTTGTTGTAGAAAGGGAATATTCTTATAGGGATATATGAAATAATCAATATTTCTAGGAGGATTAAAATGGAACATAAAACACCAAAGCATATCGTTGCTGTAGCAGGCTATTTAACAAATGAAAAGAATGAGGTACTTTTAACGAAAGTACACTGGCGAGCTGATACGTGGGAAATGCCTGGAGGGCAAGTAGAAGAGGGAGAAGCACTTGATCAAGCTGTTTGTAGAGAGATAATGGAGGAAACGGGCTTAACGGTGGAGCCTATTGGGATTACAGGCGTGTATTATAACGCTTCTATGCATATTTTAGCTGTTGTGTTTAAAGTGGCATATGTTAGCGGTGAAATAAAAATTCAGCCTGAAGAAATTAAAGAGGCTAAATTTGTTGCATTAAACGATGGAAACATTGATGAGTATATAACGCGTCCTCATATGAAATCAAGGACACTGGATGCGATGAAAGCAACACATTTTATTCCATACGAAACATGGGAAGTTCAGCCATATAATCTCATAGGGAGGTTGTAAAGGAAAGGTTAGTGATTTGAGGATACCTCAAATCGCTAACCTTTTCTTTATGTATACTGTTTTAGAAAAAGGTCACAATAATAATGTGAAGTTTTAATTAATAAGGGTTTTATTTATCTATGATTGATTTAAGGAACGTTTGTTCTGTATAATAGTAATGTATCATATATAATTAGATTACTAGATGTTTAAAAGTAGCAATTTGTAGATGATATAATAAAAGAATAAAGTGGAATCAAGGGAAGTATAAAGACCTTACTTTTTACAACTTTATTGGTTCTTAAGGTTTTAATCGATGTATATTCAACATTTCATATGAATAGTAGATAAAAAAGGACTGTGATACAATACATTTTTACACCTTACAATGTTGTAAGGTATGTGTAAGAGAAATCGATGGGAGATTCTTTTACAACAAAGTATCCTTAAGGTAAGAGTTATATATGCTGTGTGGAAAAGAGGTGTTCAAGATGAAAGAACGAGTATTATCTAGAGTGAACTATCATCAAAAAGTTGCATTAAATCCATTAACTAAATTTTTTTATAAAGCCATTATATTATTATTATTGTTAAGTTTTGCATTATTATTCGTTGGAAATGTAATGATTGAGCGAAGTGATATTAGTAAATTACATGTACCTGCTAAGTTAGAAGTACCAGAGTCAGTAACACACGCATTTATTGCGACGGAAGATAAAAGGTTTTATCATCATAATGGTTTAGACTATATAGCAATTATCAGGGCTTCTATTGAGAATATAAAAGCTGGTGGTGTTGTGCAAGGAGGAAGCACGATTACACAGCAGCTATCTAAAAATGCTTTTTTAACTAATGAACGTACATTTTCTCGTAAGTGGAAAGAGATTTTTTATACGAAAAAAATTGAACGCACATTTACGAAGGATGAAATTTTAAAATTGTATGTAAGTAATATTTATTACGGAGAAGGCGCATGGGGGATTGAAAAAGCAGCAAATCTTTACTTCGGCAAAAAGGTGGATCAATTAACTTTAGCTGAAAGTGCAATGATGGCTGCTGTAGTAAAAGCACCTGCTTATTACTCGCCTGCCCAAAATTATGATAAGGCCGTCGAGAGACGAAATGTCGTTTTGAGGTTGATGGAGAAAGAAGGCTATATCAATCATGATGAGTATGTGCAAGCAGTTAGTGAGAAATTAGTAATTCGTCATGATATAAAAACAGAACAATCGATGTTAAATAACGCTCGTGAAAAAGCTGTCAGTTAAGAGAAGTTCCTACAGAGGAGCTTCTTTTTTTGAATAAATTGTGACAAATTGTGACACAATATCGTCACAATTGTTGTATTTTTGTAATTTATGTGAGCGTGTTCATTGCGTGACATATGTAAGTGTTGATATTATGTGTATTGTGTACAATGCTGTATACAGAATATGAATTTAAAGAGGAATGTATATGAAATCAAATAAACTCATGGCTCTTGGTATAGTTTTTTCTATCGCAGTATTGATTGTAATTGGAACAATTGCGTATAGCATCATAAATGACAAAAAAGATAAAGGGAATGAGATGTTTGCTTATTCCACACAACAATCTTTAGGGAAAGATGATGCTCCGGTTAAGGTAGTTGAATTTGGAGACTTCAAATGTCCTGCTTGTCGTACTTGGGATGTAACAGTATTACCACGATTAAAAGAAGAGTATATTGATAAAGGTAAAGTGCAGTTATACTTTATTAACTTCCCATTTATCGGAAAAGACTCTGATTTAGGTGCAGCAGCTGGTGAAGCAATTTATAAACAAGATCAAGATTCATTCTGGGTTTTCTATGATGAAATTTATCAAAGTCAAAAGAAAGATACGGAAGAATGGATTACAGAAGAGTTGCTTCTTAACATTGTGAAAGAGAAACTTCCAAAAGTTGATGTAGAGAAATTTAAGAAAGATTTACATAGTAAAGAAATTACAGAGAAAGTACGTAAAGATTCAGATCGTGCTCAAAAATTAAAAGTTCAAGGGGCTCCTTCAGTATATGTAAACGGAAATCTTGCAAACCCTGATTTCGATAGTATGAAGAAGGCAATTGATAAAGAATTGAAAAAGTGATGAGGTCTCTCATCACTTTTTCGACTTTTTTCGATAAAATTCTTGCTTCCGTTTTTTTTACATGCTATACTACTTTACATAAGTTATTCTAATATCTTATATGTAATTCATATTTGCGGGTGTAGTTTAGTGGTAAAACAAGAGCCTTCCAAGCTCTGGTCGAGAGTTCGATTCTCTTCACCCGCTCCAAACTTTATTTAATATTTTTCTAATAAATTGTGATCAACGCAGTGTTTCGTTTCCAAGATAAACGAGGCATTGCGTTTTTTAATGTTTGAAAAGCATAATTGTATGCGAAAATAGAAGTAAAGAATAGTATTCCAAAAGTGAATTGCTAACCAATAGAGTGTTACATAAGGCATGGATTCATCTGAGGAGGCGATTGAAATGGACTTTGAACAATTAAAGCAAGATGTAATTGCGTATAGTAAAACAATTGGTATAGATAAAATAGGTTTTGCGAGTGCTTCCCCGTTTGAGGAGTTAAAGCAGCGTTTAATCCAGCAGCAACAATTAAATTATCAGTCTGGATTTGAAGAACCTGATATAGAGAAGAGAACGAATCCACAGCTTTTATTACCTGGAGCGAAATCAATTATTGCGATTGCTTTGGCATATCCTTCTAAATTAAAAAATGCACCGTTAAGCAAAAGAGGAGAGCGTCGTGGAATATTTTGTCGTGCTTCATGGGGACAAGATTATCACCTTGTTTTACGAGATCGTTTGCAAAAGTTAGAGGCATATTTAATTGAAAAGCTTCCAGAGATAGAAGTAAAGTCAATGGTTGATACAGGTGAGTTAAGTGATCGTGCTGTATCAGAGCGTGCAGGTATAGGATGGAGCGGTAAAAACTGCTCTATTATTACACCTGAATTTGGTTCATACGTATACTTAGGAGAAATGATTACAAACGTTCCATTCCCACCAGATCAGCCAATAGAAGATCAATGTGGAAGCTGTACGAAATGTATTGATATTTGTCCTACAGGTGCTTTAATACAGGGCGGGCAGTTAGATTCGAAGAAATGTATTGCATTTTTAACACAGACGAAAGGATTCCTACCTGAAGAATACCGCGATAAAATAGGGAATCGTATATATGGATGTGATACATGTCAGACGGTTTGTCCGAAAAATAAAGGAATGGATTTTCATAATCACCCTGAAATGGAGCCAGATCCTGAGTTAGTTAAACCGTTATTAACACCACTTTTAACAATTAGTAATCGTGATTTTAAAGAGAAATATGGTATCATGTCAGGATCATGGAGAGGTAAAAAGCCATTGCAACGTAATGCAATTTTAGCACTTGCACATTTTAAAGAAGCGTCAGCAATTCCTGATTTAATTGGTGTTATGAAAGATGATCCAAGACCAGTACTTCGTGGAACTGCAGCGTGGGCTCTTGGGAAAATTGGCGGTGACGGAGTAGGCGAAGCGATTGAAAAAGCGATACAGCGTGAGAAAGATGAAGAGGTTCTTCATGAAATGAATCGCGGGCTTGAATTGTTAGCGCAGAAAAAAGAGTAGATAATATTTCCCTTTTTCATATTGTAATATGGGAGGGAGAAAGAATGGTTGTAAAAACGAAGATTGAAAACCAAGTGCAACAATTTTTAGCATATATAACGGAGAAAAGAACGAATGTGGATGGTATTGCTGAAGATTTATTACAAATAGCACAGAGAAAGAAACACTTGTTTCAAAAACGTAGTGCACATATAGTGAAAGCAACTGCGGATGTTTCTTTCATTAGACAATTAAATAGTAGTAATCATCAAGAAATTGATTATCAGATACATTTGAAATATTTAATTAGGCATAAAGAATTATTTTATATCGAAGAGGAACAATTAAAACGAAGAGTTTGTTTAAAGAATAAGCGTGTAATAGGTGATTATGCTATTGAAGTGTTAAAAGAAATTGGGATAGGTGAGACGTTAGAAAGGGAAGTTGTGAAAGAGAAGTACGGTTCTTATCAGTATAATCGTTTAGAGGCAGTGAAATATGCCGAGCGTTGGTGGGATGACCGAAACCCTATATATCGCAATTTTCCTGATAATTGCACGAATTTTATTTCACAATGTCTTCATACGGGAGAAGTACCAATGAATGGATATCCTAATATTCGTAAAGGATGGTGGCAAAGGGAAAATCAGTGGAGCTGGAGCTGGGCTGTCGCACATTCTTTTTATTGGTATTTGTCAGGTGCTACAACAGGTCTTCGAGCAGAAGCTGTCGAAAGGCCAGAAGATCTTATTCTTGGAGATGTCATTGCTTACGATTTCGAAGATGATGGTAGATGGAATCATACGACAATTGTAGTAGCAAAAGACGCAGATGGTATGCCACTTGTAAATGCACATTCAGCGAATAGCCGTCGTCGTTATTGGAATTATGAAGATTCTAGTAAATATACACCACAAATGAAATATAAATTCTTTCATATTATTAATGGGTAGAGATTTTTCGCTCAAGTGGTATAATACGTAGTAGACAAAAAACAGAGGTGAATATCGCGTGGGAGTACATGTTGTTTTATATCAACCAGAAATTCCAGCAAATACAGGAAATATTGCTCGTACTTGTGCAGCAACTGGAACAGAATTACATTTGATTAGACCGCTTGGATTTTCAACGGATGATAAAATGTTAAAGCGTGCAGGATTAGATTATTGGCAGCACGTGAAGATTACGTATTATGATTCAATTGAAGAATTTTATGAAAAAAATAAAGATGGTGAATTCTTCTATTTAACAAAGTATGGCGAGAAAGCTCATACAGCGTTTGACTATAGCAAGCGTGAGAAGGATTACTATTTTGTATTTGGAAGAGAAACAAATGGCTTACCAGCTAATGTAATCGAAGAAAACTTCGATCATTGTTTACGTATTCCAATGACTGATAAAGTGCGCTCATTAAATTTATCTAATACAGCAGCAATTTTAATTTATGAAGCGTTCCGTCAACAAAATTATCCAGGATTAGATTTAGAAATCGTTTATTAAAAGTCGCCATTTGGCGACTTTTTTTCTAAAAATAAAAATAATATGCAATCATACATTTTAAAAAGGGTACATATTCATATAGAATGGGATATATGATTAAAAATAGATAAGACGGGTTGAGATAAATATGAAGGAACAATATAATAATCAAAATACCTTTTTAAGTATGATAGATATGGATTTAGTAAGGCAGGGACTGTTACATGCTATTCAAGATTTAGTGTTTATTGTGAAAGTTATCGATGATGAAACTTTTAAATATATTTATGTGAATAAAATAGGCATGGATTATGCGAAGCTAAGCGAAGAGTGCTATGGAAAAACGTTTACGGAAGTATTGTCAGTAGACAAAGCGAGAATCTTACAAAGGCAATATACTCAAGTAATACGAGAAGCGAGAGCACATACTTTTTGTGATGTGATTAGTTTATCAACTGGTAATCTACACTATGAGTCGTCACTTAATCCTGTATACGATGAAGAAGGGATATGCCAGTTTATTATTTGTATTACAAGGGATATTACAGCTCAGATTGAGGAGAAAGTAGAAATAGAAGAAAAACAAATGTTATTTAAGTCATTACTTGAATATAATAATGACTCTATTATATCTATAGATTCTATAGGTAAAATTACATATGCAAATCCGGTAACGTATGAAATATTTGGATACCGGTATGAAGAATTAAGTAATAAGTTTATTTTTAAATTTGTTAATAAAGAATATGAAAAAGACTTTCAAATGATATTTAAGGAAGCTTTACAAGGAAGGGCAACACAAATCGTTTCAAAGAAATATGTTCATAAAGAAGGGTACGAGTTATATATTTCTTTGAGAACTATCCCAATTATTGTGAACGGGGAAATTGTTGGGGTGTATATTGTTACAAGAGATGTTACGAGGCAAGTATTAAATGAGAAGCGAACGGAATATTTAGCTTATTATGATCAATTAACAGGGTTAATGAATAGAATTTCATGTACAAATAAGTTAAATGTTTTTTTAAATGAGAATATAAATTTTGCGCTTGTTTTTATTGATTTAGATGAGTTTCACCTTATTAATGATACATTTGGTCATAAAGAAGGAGATAAAGTATTACAAAAAGTTACAGAATGTTTGAGCAATCTACAAATAGAAGGTATGCATTTATTTAGAGAGCATGATGACCAATTTGTTATGTTAATAGAAAATATAACGAAAGAATATGTAGAGGAAGTTGCAAAAAACATATTAAAAAACATTAGTAATTATTTTGTAATAGAAGAAGAGGACGTGTATTTAAGTGCGTCCATTGGAATTGTAATGGCACCAACAGATGGAGAAGATGAAAAAATACTTTTTCAAAGAGTAGATGCTGCCCTAGAAAAAGCGAAGGAAAAAGGAAAAGGGCATTACCATTTTTATTGTAAAGGATTAGATTGTGAACGTGAACAAAGGTTTATAATAGAAAACCAGTTATATCGAGCTATAGAGAAAAATGAGTTTTTCTTATATTATCAACCGCAAGTTAATATTGAGACGAAAAAAATAGCTAGTATGGAAGCTTTAATAAGATGGGAAAATAAGGAGCTAGGATTTGTTTCACCTAGTAAATTTATTCCGCTAGCAGAAAGAACCGGATTTATTATTAAGCTTGATGAATGGGTAGTGAATCAAGTGTGTAAACAAATACGTGAATGGCTAAATAAGGACTATGAAGTTGTCCCAATTGCAGTGAATATTTCAGCTAGGCATTTTCGTTCTATTACATTAATTGAAATGATTACAAGAGCTCTAAATAAGTATAATGTACCACCTCATTTATTAGGAATAGAAGTTACAGAAGGAGCTCTTATACATAAAGATTTATCGAAAAGAGTGTTGCTACAATTAAAAGAACAAAATGTAAAGATTCATTTAGATGATTTTGGAACCGGGTATTCATCTTTAAGTTATTTAAAAACATATCCAATTGATACTTTAAAAATCGATCGTTCTTTTATGGAAGGTATACATATAGATGAACGTGATACAAATATTACGGCTGCGATTATTCATTTAGCTCATACTTTAGGATTGAATGTAATTGCAGAAGGAGTAGAAAAAGTGGAGCAAGTCCAATTTTTGAAGGAAAAGAATGTGAAACTCGTACAAGGTTATTATTATAGCCGTCCTTTATCAAAGCATGATGTGGAGAATGTATATTATAAATAATTGATACAAAAAAGTGATGTGCTAAAAAGCACATCACTTTTTATGTGTACCTGGTTTATCGTTGTAACCAGATGTGAAAATGGCTGTAAGAAATGTGAGTGATACACCTAAAATTAATAGTAATTTCATATTAATATTCCCCCTACTTTTTCGGTTTGCGAATTTTATTAACTACTCGAAATGTATGTAAGGTTCTTAGAAGAAAAGAATTAATTTAAAATGAATAGCGGTGTGAAATCTTTAATATCTTTATTATACAGAATTTTCTTTGAATTTTGGAGAGAATTTTATTGCACGATTATATATTTCGTTTTGATTTAAAGAATGTTTAAGGACATCCTAGCATACCTTTTATAATAATCCGATTGAACAAGGAGATGGGGGAGGAGCTATAATGGATATTCTAAAGAAAATTGAACAACATCGAGAAGCAGAAGAACGCTTACAATGGGAAGGTACGTTTGCGGAGTATTTGGAGCTTGTGAAAGAAAGACCATGGGTGGCTCAAACAGCACACTCTCGCATTTACAATATGATAAAAGATGCTGGCATTGAAGAAGTAGATGGTAGAAGAAAGTATAACTTCTTTAGTAATCAGCTATTTGGATTAGAGGATGCTTTGGAACGCCTTGTAGAAGAATATTTTCATCCATCTGCCAAACGATTAGATGTTAGAAAACGTATATTATTATTAATGGGTCCTGTTAGTGGTGGTAAATCAACTTTAGTTACGATGTTGAAACGAGGATTGGAAACATATTCACGTACAGATCGCGGAGCAATTTTTGCGATTAAAGGCTGCCCAATGCATGAAGATCCACTGCATTTAATTCCGCATCATTTACGTGATGATTTCTTTGATGAGTATGGAGTAAGAATTGAAGGGAATCTCTCACCATTAAATGTGATGCGTTTAGAACAAGAATATGGGTCAAGAATTGAGGATGTAGTTGTAGAGCGTATTTTCTTCTCAGAAGATCGCCGTACAGGAATTGGTACATTTAGTCCTTCAGATCCGAAGTCACAAGATATTGCTGACTTAACAGGCAGTCTTGACTTCTCTACAATTGCAGAATACGGTTCAGAATCAGACCCTCGTGCGTATCGCTTTGATGGAGAATTGAATAAGGCAAACCGTGGGATGATGGAATTCCAAGAGATGTTAAAATGTGATGAGAAATTTTTATGGCATTTATTATCACTTACGCAAGAAGGAAACTTCAAAGCAGGTAGGTTTGCGCTTATTTCAGCAGATGAATTAATCGTAGCGCATACGAATGAAACAGAGTATCGTTCTTTCATAGCAAATAAGAAAAATGAAGCATTACATTCGCGTATTATCGTCATGCCGGTCCCATACAATTTACGGGTTAGTGAAGAAGAACATATTTATGAAAAAATGATTCGTGAAAGTGACGTGTCCGATGTGCACATTGCACCGCATACACTTCGCGTTGCAGCGATGTTTACGATTTTAACTCGTTTGAAAGATCCGAAGCGTCCAGATATTGATTTAATTAAAAAGATGCGTTTGTATGATGGAGAAACGGTAGAAGGCTATAATGCGATTGATGTAGAGGAGCTGCAACGCGAATATCAAGATGAAGGTATGAAAGGTATTGACCCTCGTTACGTTATTAACCGAATTTCTTCTACAATTATTCGAAAAGAGGTACCGTCTATTAACGCCCTAGATGTGCTTAGATCGTTAAAAGATGGGTTGGATCAGCATCCATCGATTAGTAATGAAGACCGAGAGCGTTATATGAATTTCATCTCATTAGCGAGAAAAGAATACGATGAAATCGCTAAGAAAGAAGTACAAAAAGCGTTTGTTTATTCGTACGAAGAATCCGCTAAGACACTTATGGATAATTACTTAGATAACGTTGAGGCGTACTGCAATAAGTCGAAATTACGTGATCCGTTAACAGGGGAAGAAATGAGTCCAGATGAAAAATTAATGCGCTCGATTGAGGAGCAAATTGGAATCTCAGAAAATGCTAAGAAAGCATTCCGGGAAGAAATATTAATTCGCATTTCTGCTTATGCACGTAAAGGGAAACGTTTCGATTATAATTCACACGAACGTCTTCGTGAAGCGATTCAGAAGAAGCTATTTGCTGATTTAAAAGATATAGTGAAAATTACAACATCAACGAAAACACCAGACGAAAATCAGTTGAAGAAAATCAATGATGTGGTTGCACGTTTAATTGATGAGCACGGCTATAATTCTTCTTCAGCAAATGAATTATTACGCTATGTAGGTAGCCTTCTAAATCGATAGTTTGATAACAAAACGCTGTCTCTTGTATTTTGCGGGACAGCGTTTTATTATCCGTTCATATGTGTATAAAGTGTCATACCTTGTCCGAATATAATAAATTAAGATGCAATTTTATGAATTTATTGTCAATTATTTTTCCGATATGCATATGATAGAGTAACCAACCATTCATACGAAAAAAGCCAACACAATACAATATGTTGCAAAGTGAAAATGTGTGCAACAGTGCATTGTGTTTCTTTCTTATCGACGGTTAAATGTTATTTCTATTATGTGAGTGGCAAAATTTTGTTTAGGATGCTCGGAGTATTGTATGAAAAACGTTATATATGTTTATGGGATGATTTTCGATGGACAGTTATTTTTCCAATATTCTAGCTTACACATTACAGAACAAAATTTATAGATTGCTGTTCATAGGGAAAGACAATTACAGTAAGGAGGGAAAGGAATGGGCGAAGAAAATCAACCAAATTATACGATCTCACAGGAAAACTGGTCCCTCCATCGCAAAGGATATGACGACCAACAACGCCATCAAGAAAAAGTGCAAGAGGCAATTAAAAATAATTTACCAGACCTTGTAACAGAAGAAAGTATAGTGATGTCTAATGGCAAGGATGTTGTAAAAATACCAATTCGTTCTTTAGATGAATATAAGATTAGATACAATTATGATAAAAATAAACATGTTGGGCAAGGAAATGGTGATAGCAAAGTTGGTGATGTCGTTGCGAGAGATGGATCAGGTGGCCAAAAGCAAAAGGGACCAGGAAAAGGGCAAGGTGCGGGAGATGCAGCTGGAGAAGATTACTATGAGGCTGAAGTCTCTATTTTAGAATTAGAGCAAGCATTTTTCAAAGAATTAGAGCTACCTAATTTAAAGAGAAAAGAAATGGATGAAAACCGGATTGAACACATTGAATTTAATGATATTAGAAAAACCGGATTATGGGGAAACATTGATAAGAAGCGAACGATGATCTCTGCATATAAACGAAATGCAATGCGTGGTAAAGCATCTTTCCATCCAATTCATCAAGAAGATTTAAAGTTCCGCACTTGGAATGAAGTGTTAAAGCCAGATTCAAAAGCGGTTGTATTAGCGATGATGGATACGAGTGGATCGATGGGAATATGGGAGAAATATATGGCACGTAGTTTCTTTTTCTGGATGACGAGATTTTTACGCACAAAGTATGAAACAGTTGATATTGAATTTATTGCTCACCATACAGAAGCGAAAGTCGTCACAGAAGAAGAGTTTTTCTCAAAAGGAGAAAGTGGCGGAACGATATGTTCTTCTGTATACAAAAAAGCAATTGAGTTAATCGATAATAAATATTCACCGGATCGCTATAATATTTATCCATTCCATTTTTCAGACGGTGATAATTTAACATCAGATAATGCTAGATGTGTAAAGCTTGTTGAAGAGTTAATGAAGAAGTGTAACATGTTTGGGTATGGAGAAGTGAATCAGTATAATCGTCACAGTACACTCATGTCAGCCTATAAAAATATTAAAGATGAGAACTTTAGATATTATATTTTAAAGCAAAAAGCAGATGTATTCCATGCGATGAAAAGCTTTTTTAGGGAAGAATCAGGTGAGAGAATGGCATAACCCCTTTTTACGGGGTTATTTTTTTGTAAACTTTTTATTTTTTTAGTTGACAATGATAATGAAAATCATTATCATTTATTCGAGGTATAATTACATTTTGATTTATATAATTTGGAGGAGATGTAAAGTTGAAAAGAAAATAAATTAGATGTTAAAGAAAAAGTTTTTTATTGTATAGATGGTGCTTGTTATAGTCGCAATGATCATATTTATTTTAGGAAGAGAATTAGTTAAAAAATAAATAACGTTTAATTTTAATGTTAAGAAATAGCATTTTATATAATTTGAAGGAGCTATCAAAATGAACAAAAATAAAAGAAAACATATAAATGCAATGTTAATAGCTGCGACGCTGTCGTTGCCGTTTGCGGTATATTCGACACCGGCATTGGCGTTTACTGTAGCGGCAGAAAGTAAGGATGGACAGAATTTAAATAAATATGCTTTGGATGCTGTAATTAAAGCATACAAACAGAATTCAGATGAAGAATCATATGCAACGGTTTATATGAAAAATCCTAAATTAACGATTGAAAATGGAAAAAGGATTATCACGGCGACATTAAAAGATAGTGATTTCTTTGAATATCTTAAGGTTGAAGATGCGAACAATCCGGGTGTATTCCAAGATGTGAAAGTATTATCAGAGGATAAAAGAAAGCATGGGACGAAAGTTATACAGTTTGAGGTGAAGGAATTAGGAAAAAGATACGGTATGCAAATGCATATTTTAATTCCAACTTTAGGATATGATAAGAAGTTCCAAGTAGATTTTGATGTGAACTTAAAAACATATGTAGAAGATGATGATATAGAGGATAATGATGATGAACAAGAACAACAAAATGATGGAACACAAAATGTAATAGTAGATAAAAAATTACAACAGGCGATTAATAAGTATGCATTAAACAGAAAAGATGTAAACGAATCTATAAAAAAAGAAGATTTAGCTGAAGTCAAAGAATTAATCATATACTCTGGAAAAGGGATTAGTAGTTTAAAAGGTTTAGAGCATATGGAGAATCTAGAGAAGTTAACACTAGAAGAATCTGAAGTGCGAAATATAGGGGCAATTTCACAGTTGAAGAAATTAAAACAAGTTAGTCTTTCCAGTAATAAGATTGAAAACATTGAACCGATTGCAAACCTAGAAAGATTAGAGACACTTCATTTACAAAATAATAAAATTGTTGATATAACACCGTTAAAGCAACTGAAAAAAGTTCGAACAATCGATTTAACAAGTAATAAGATCAAAGATATTAAGCCGCTGTATACATTATCAAATTTAAGAAAATTATATATTAGTTTTAATCAGGTTCGTGATTTTACAAGTATTGAGCAATTAAATAAGTTAAGCACTTTAGTTGCTGAAAATAATGGAATTGAAAATATTGAACCTATTAGTAACCTGGATAGTTTGACGGAACTTAATCTGAAAAATAATGAAATAAAAGATATTGCGTCATTATCTAAATTAACTGGTTTGCAATCATTAAACTTAGAAGAAAATTATGTTTCCGACATATCATCGCTGAGCAGTTTGAAGAATTTATATGACTTAAAGCTTGCAACAAATGAGATTCGTGATATAAGACCTATACAAGAATTGGGCAAAAAAATTCGTATAGATGTCCAAAGGCAAAAAGTCTTTTTAGATGAAAGTTATGTAAATAGTAATATCGCAATTCCTGTATACGATTTAAAAGGCGAGCCTATTCAAACCATTCAATGGAAGAGTGAGAGTGGAAGTATTACAAATGGATTTATAAAGTGGAATAGCTTAGGGGAAAAAATGTATGAATTCAAGTTGGAAACTACTCCTGCTGAAAGCAATATAAGATTCCATGGAATGGTAGTTCAAAAAATTGTTGAACAACGTGAGGAAAGTGACAATGTAATCAAAGATAAAAACTTAAAACGATATATGAACAAACATAATTTTGAGAGAAAAAATTTAGATATGCCTATTACAAAGGAAGATTTATTAACAATTAAGAAATTTACAATGGCTGATGGGGAGAAGCAAGGAATAACAGATGTTGGTGGACTAGAGTTTATGACAAACCTGGAAGAGCTTACGCTACAGAACTTTGGATTGAAAAATACGAGTTTTATCTCGAGTTTGAGAAGCTTGAAAATAGTAGATTTATCTAATAATGAAATTGAAGATATGAAGCCGATAAGTTCATTAACACAACTTGAAAAATTAAATATAAGCAATAATAATGTTAAAAATGCTAAGGAATTATTCAAAATAAACACTTTAAAGATGTTGAATATATCTAATAATAAAATTGGTAATGCGGATCTTGAAGGAATTTCTCAATTAAATGAATTAGACCAATTGATAGTAAATCATAATAATATTAGTGGTTTAGAGGAAATCAGTAAGATAAATAAGTTAAACTCACTTGAAATTATAGGAAATAAAGTAGTAGATGTAACGCCATTAAGTAAATTAGCAAATTTACAGTGGTTAGATTTATCGGATAATAAAATTAAAGATATTTCTGTTTTTTCTTCAATGTTAGAATTAATTGGTTTAAAGCTTCCTGGAAATGAAATTCAAGATGTAAGACCAATCATCCAATTATCTCAGTGGTCGACAATTGATATTAGAAGGCAGAAGATTAAATTAGAAGATGCACAAGTAAACCAAGTAGTAAAAATTCCAGTTCATGATGTAGAAGGTGAACCACTTGAAGATATTAAGCTGAAAAGTGAAGGCGGAATCTTAAATGAAGATGATGGCACTATCGTATGGACAACACAAGGTGAGAAGAAATACGATTTTGCTTTTGATGGGACGGATCAATTTGGACTTCGTATATGGTTTAGTGGTGAAGTTGTACAAAATATTGTAGAGAAATTAGACCAAATAGAGCAAGAAGTAGAGAAACCGAAAGAAGAGCCAGGTAAACCGGAGGCAGAGGCAGAAAAGCCAAAAGAAGAGCCAGGTAAACCAGAGGCAGAGGCAGAAAAGCCGAAAGAAGAGCCAGGTAAACCAGAGGCAGAGGTAGAAAAGTCAAAAGAAGAGCCGAGTAAACCAGAGGCAGAGGCAGAGAAACCAAAAGAAGAGCCAGGAAAAACCAAAAGAAGAGCCACAGAGGCAGAGGTAGAAAAGCCAAAAGAAGAGCCAGAAGCGGAAGTAGAAAAGTCGAAAGGAGAGCCAAATAAACCAGAGGCAGAAGTAGAGAAACCGAAAGAAGAAGGAAGTAAACCAGAAGCGGAAATAGAAAAGCCAAAAGAAGAAACAAGTAAGCCAGAAGCGGAAATAGAAAAGCCAAAAGAAGAGCCAGAAGCGGAAGTAGAAAAGCCGAAAGGAGAGCCAAGTGAACCTGTAACAGAGGGTGAAAATGTAAACGAGCTGGAAGCAAACGTTGAGAAACAAACAGAGGGCTCAAATGAATTAGGAACAGCTACTGTTCAGAAGAATGAAGCGATACAAGCACCTACACAAGCACAGCAAGCAGCGAAAGAGAATGTATCAGATAAACAAGTTAATAATAAGAAAGAAGAAAGTAAGAAATCTTTAGCAGCAACGGGTGGACAAGAAAGTAATGTATCTCTATTTGGTGGCCTAGCATTAGTTTTATCTGCACTTAGTATGTTTGTGTTTAGAAAAAATATATTTAAAAAATAAATAGCGTTGTATCATATTATGTAATTTTAACGTAAATACATTAGAAGGATAAGAATGGAAAAAGTATACATGTATTAGGGGTAAAATAAGTACTTTTCCAATGTATGTTTAACTTTACTTTTTGTGGAAAATAGTATATTATATAGATATATAATATATCGGTTATTTTCTAGGAGGAGCCTGTCACAATGGGTTTCTCCTGTTCTTTTTTAGAGGCCTGTCTGACAGGCTTTTCTTTAAAAGTTAAATAACTGAAAATTGAGAATGATAATCTTTGAAAGAGGTGGGGCATACACATAATAATAAGAGATTGTTTAAGAAAGGGGGATAAGAAATGGTTTTGTTTGGTTATCCACTTGAAACAATTTATTTATATGGATTTATTATTGCTACTATACTTACTGTTATCTATATCTTTTTTGGAGATATATTTGAATCAATATTTAGTTTTGGAGGCGGATCAGTATCCGTCGTAACTTTATTACTTAGTTTCTTCGCCATGTTATGTGGATTAAGTTATATAGGAGAATATTTATTTTCCTTTAATAGTATTATTATTTTCGCCGGTGCATTTGCTATATCTTTTGTTGGGGTTTTCATCATGAAAATACTAATTTTAAAACCGATTGCAGAAGCAGAGCAAAATACCGTACAACGTATGGATGAGTTTATTGGTTGCAAGGGAGAAGTCATTACAACAATTCCTACAGAAGGGTTTGGTGAGGTATTAATTTCCTCCCAATTTGGAAGTAATGCAATTCCAGCTAAAACAATTGGGAAAAAAGATATTTCACAAGGAACAGAGGTTATTATCGAGGGAGTCCAAGATGGTGTTTTACTTGTACAAAACATCGCTTATTCTTTAAAAAAACCAAAATTATAAGGGGGAATTTACATGACGATTCCATTAATTATCGGTGGAGTATTACTCGCAATTTTAATTCTACTTATTTTAGTATTCATTACGAAGTATCGAACGGTTGGGCCGGATGAGGCGTTAATTGTTACAGGGAACTGGCTTGGTGGTGGAAAGAACGTTGTTACCACTGATGATGGAAAGAAGATTAAGATTATTCGCGGTGGTGGTACTTTCGTAGTTCCAATTATGCAAAGAGCAGAGCCTTTAAGCTTATTAAACTACAAATTAGAAGTTGGTACACGTGATACGTATACGAAACAAGGTGTTCCAATTACAGTAAACGGTGTTTCTATTATTAAAGTAGGATCGACAATTGAAGAAGTTTCTACAGCAGCTGAACAATATTTAGGAAAAGAAACAGAAGAGTTAAAAATAGAAGCAAAAGAAGTTTTAGAAGGTCATTTACGTGCGATTTTATCTTCTATGACGGTAGAAGATGCTTATAGTAATAGAGAGCAATTTGCTCAAAAGGTGCATGAGGTAGCTTCTACAGATTTAAAGAAAATGGGGCTTCGCATCGTTTCCTTTACAATTAAAGAAATTATGGATAAGAACGGCTATTTAGATGCACTTGGTCAGCCACAAATTGCGACAGTTAAGCGTGATGCAACAATTGCGAATGCAGAGCGTGAAAAAGAAGCTCGTATTGAAAAAGCTCGTGCTGAGAAAGAAGCGAAAGAAGCTGAATACCAACGTGATGCCCAAATCGCTGAAGCTGAAAAACATAAAGAATTAAAAGTACAATCTTATAAGAGAGAGCAAGAGCAAGCTCGCGCAGATGCGGATCTTTCTTACGAATTACAACAAGCGAAAGCGCAACAAGGTGTTACAGAAGAGCAAATGCGTGTTAAAATCATTGAGCGTGAGAAACAAATTGAATTAGAAGAAAAAGAAATTGCGCGTCGTGAAAAACAATACGATGCAGAAGTTAAGAAAAAAGCAGATGCAGATCGCTATGCTGTTGAGCAATCAGCGGAAGCAGAAAAAGTAAAACAAATTAAAAAGGCAGATGCGGATCAATATAAGATTGAGGCTGAAGCGAGAGCTCGTGCGGAAGAAGTACGTGTGGAAGGTTTAGCGAAGGCAGAAATCGAAAAAGCGCAAGGTCAAGCGAAAGCGGAAGTACAAAAAGCACAAGGTACGGCAGAAGCAGACGTTATTAGATTAAAAGGTTTAGCAGAAGCAGAAGCGAAACAAAAAATTGCAGAGGCGTTTGAATTATATGGTCAAGCGGCAATTATGGATATGGTTCTTAAAATGCTTCCAAGTTATGCGAAAGAAGTTGCAAGCCCACTTAGCAACATTGATAAAATTACAGTTGTTGATACAGGCGGCGGTGGTAAGAATAGCGGCGCTGGAAAAGTGGCAGGATATGCGACTGATTTAATGGCAACAATGCAAGAAACGTTAAAAGCTTCTTCTGGTATTGATTTAAAAGAGCTATTAGAAGGGTTTGCGGGCAAAGGTGCAGTACAGCAACTATCGAATGATAAACCTGTCGTATCTGTGGTAGAAGATAAGGAAAAAGAAGTAGATAAAGAGTAAGATAGAAGGAACCTCTAGCATGTGCTAGAGGTTCCTTTTTTGAATACATACAATACGATACAAAGTAAAGAAACTCTGATGTAATCATGGTATGATTACATAAACATAAAAAACTGTATATTCTTAAAATTAAACTTTAGGAAATGTTAGGGGAATGGTTTTGAAATTTAAAAAGTTAAAACTACAACCGAGAATTACATTAACTATTAGTACACTTATTCTAGTTGTACTTCTGTTAACAAGTTATTTATTTTACTACATATTATCAGAAACAGTAGAAGAGCAAATTGGTAAAAGGGCTTTGCATGTTGCGAAAACAGTTGCAGCTATACCAGAAATCCAGGAAGCTTTTCAAAAAGAAAATCCGACTTCTATTATTCAACCCATTGCAGAAAAAATTCGAATTGATACAGATGCTGATTTTATTGTAGTTGGAAATAAAGAAGGGATTCGTTATGCGCATCCTAGGAAAGATAAAATAGGAGAAGCGATGGTTGGTGGAGATAATAATGGAGTTCTACTAGAAGGGAAATCTTATGTTTCAAAAGCGACTGGATCATTAGGGCCTTCATTACGCGGGAAAGTTCCAATCCGTAATCAGGAAAATGCAATTATTGGTGTAGTATCTGTTGGTTTTTCAATGGATGATATTCATGGAGCAGTAGAAGTGTATGGTAAGCGTGTGTTTTGGATTACAATAATAGGTTTGTTGATTGGGATCATGGGCTCTATATATTTAGCAGGAAGTATAAAGAGAATGATGTTTGGAATGGAACCAGAAGAAATTTCATCTTTATATGAAGAACATAGTACCGTCATTCAATCTGTACGTGAAGGGATTATCGTAATTGATAAAAATGGAATGGTCAGTTTAGTAAATCAAGCAGCCTATGATATTCTTTCACTAGATACACAACAAAACATTATTGGAGAATTTATTTTAAATGTAATTCCTAATTCATCGATATTAGATGTACTGCAAACTGGTGAAGAACAGTTTGATCGTCAATTAAATATAAAAGGACAGGCTGTTATTGCTAACCGTCTACCGATTAAAGTAAATAATAAAGTAACTGGTGTTGTTTCGAGTTTACGTTTGAAATCTGAAATGGATCAGTTAACTGCAGAGCTATCTCAAACTAAGCAGTATACGGAAGCATTACGAGCACAAACGCATGAATATAATAATCTTTTGTATACGCTTTCAGGTCTTATTCAATTAGAATCATATGAAGATGCTTTAGAGCTCATTCATAAGGAAACGGCAGTATATCAAGATTTCGTTCAATTTATTATGAAACGAATTCAAAATCCGTGGTTAGGTGGAATTTTAATTGGATTTTATAATAGGGCAAGAGAGTTAAAGATTGATTTTGTATTAGATCGAGAAAGTAGTTTAGAAAAGTTAAGTCCACATATTGAGAGTAATTATGTTGTTTCTATTTTGGGGAATTTAATTACGAATGCATTTGAAGCAATTGAAAGAAATCAAGAGGATGATAAGAAAGTTAGAATGTTTGTAACAGACATCGGTGAGGAAATGGTAATTGAGGTGGAAGATTCAGGACAAGGGATTCAAGATGAAATCATTACAAGTATATTCTATAAAGGCTTTTCGACGAAAGAAGGAGGAAAGCGAGGATATGGATTAGCAAAGGTAAAGGAGTTAGTAGAAGATTTAAATGGAAGTATTGCAATCGAAAAAGGGGATTTAGGTGGTGCGTTATTTATTATTGCATTACCGAAAGAGAGAGGCGAATTGTGATGACTGAGGAAATTGAAGTGTTGATAGTAGAAGATGATATTCGGATTGCGGAGATTCATCGCCGCTTTGCTGAGAAAATTGAAGGGTTTAAAGTAATTGGAACAGCAACGACTGGGGAGCAGGCAAAAGAATGGCTAGAACTTGTGAAGCCACAACTCGTTTTATTGGATGTATACTTACCTGATATGCAAGGGACAGAGCTTGTTACATATATTAGGCATAACTTGCATAACACAGACATTATTATGATTACAGCTGCGTCAGAAACAGATGTCGTACGTCATGCTTTACGAGGAGGAGTAACAGATTATATCGTAAAGCCACTTATGTTTGATCGATTTAAAACAAGTTTAGAAAATTATCAAAAGAAGATTATACAGTTAAAGGGAACTGACCAATTATCACCAGAGCAAATTGAACATCTCTGGTCCCAAAGAGGGGTGAAAGGTAATCCAATTGAATACGCTCCAAAAGGAATAGATCCTTTAACTTTAGCAAAAATAAAAAAGCATATGTTAACAGTTAATGAAGAAGGTATTACCGCAGAAGTATTAAGCTCGATGGTCGGAGTGAGCCGATCAACAGCGAGGCGCTATTTAGAGTATTTAATATCTGGAAAGAAAGTGCATGCAGAGCTTATATATGGAAGTGTAGGGAGACCGGAGAGAAGGTACTTTCTTGTTTCTTCATAAAAGAACAGTAGAGGATTCATTTTCTCTACTGTTCTTTTGCGTCTTATATTGGAATAATCCCAATTACAATTCCAGTAATTAGCATTACCATTGTCGTTCCAACAGCCCAAAGCAATGTAAATCGTTGATGTTCACCGAAATCAACTTTGGCCATTCCGACTAATAAATAAGTGGATGCGACAAGAGGGCTTAATAAATGAACAGGTTGACCGAGTAAGGATGCGCGTCCCATTTCAGCTGCACTAATTCCATAAGTAGCAGCCGCTTTCGTCAAAATAGGTAATACCCCAAAGTAAAAAGCATCATTGGACATGAAAAATGTGAACGGCATACTAAGAAGAGCTGTAATAATTGGCAATTGTGGTCCAAGTGCATCTGGTATAAGAGTTACTACACCTTGAGCCATCGCATCTACCATTTTTGTTCCAGATAAAATACCTGTGAAAATACCAGCAGCGAATACGAGAGAAACAACAGCTAATACGTTTCCTGCATGAGAAGCAATACGTTCTTTTTGTTGCTCTAAGTTTGGATAGTTAATCATAACAGCAATAGCGAAAGCTATTGTAAATAAAACAGGTAACGGCATAACTTCTAGTATGAGACAAACGAGAAGAGCGGCGGTTAATAAAAAGTTAATCCATAATAGTTTAGGGCGTTTATGTACGGCTGCTTCGACTGTTGCAGCTTGTTCATCTATTGTTTGCATTTGTTTTAAATACTGTACATCCATAATTCCTAAACGTTTTCGTTCTTTTTTTCCAAGATAGTAGGCAACGAAAACAACCCAAATTGCACCAGCAATCATTCCTGGAATAAGTGGTGTGAAGAGCTCTGACGCATCAAGTCCAAGTGCGCTCATAACACGAGCGGTTGGTCCACCCCAAGGCGTAAGATTGGTCACCCCTGCCCCTAACATAACAACTCCAGCTAATATGAGAGGATTCATTCCAAGACGTTTATATAGTGGGTACATCGCAGAAACTGTAATCATGTATGTTGTTGTACCATCACCGTCTAAAGAAACGATAATAGTTAATATAGCTGTGCCGACAACAATTTTTAAAGGATCACCTTTTACGAATTTTAAGATCTTGCTAATGACAGGGTCAAATAAACCACTATCAATCATAATTCCGAAATATAAAATAGCGAACATAAGCATAATACCAGTAGGTGCTAATTTTTGAATGCCCTCTAGCATCATAGGTCCCATATTGGCATAGAAGCCACCAATTAATGCAAAAACAATTGGAACTAATATTAATGCTACTAGTGCTGACATACGTTTCGTCATAATTAAAAACATAAAGACAAATACCATTGCAAATCCAAGTAGAGCTAACATATGATTTCCCCCTCCAAAAAATGATTACGCTTTCAAAATAAAATAAAAATTCAGAAAATAGTTTTTTTGTTTATCATAGTAGCATCTATTCAAATGGTAAATAATTTGAAAAATAACACCATTAGAAGCATAATTTTTATTTTGGTCATTTTGTTTACGAAGGTAATTTTGAATTTTTAAAAATATAATTTACTACTTACAAGAATGATAGAATAAGGTGAAAATAGTGATGTGCGAAGTAGGGAGTAGATTTTAAATGAAAACGAGAATAGAAGAAATTTATAGTTCTTATGAAGGGAAAATAGAAGAGATTTTTATTAATGAATCTTCTTACGTATATGAGTGGGAAAAATTAATGATGATCCGGAAAAATAACGGTGAGCTTGAAAAAGTCGCGGTCGGTATTAGTGGAAATATAAGATTAGTAAATGTAGAAATTGGACAGGAAATTAGTGCAGATACATTATTAGTTAAGCTAGAAGACGATTTATTAATTACAGGTTGTGAATGATAAGAGATGTGTAGAAATAGCTACACATCTTTTTTGTTCCATATATTACAAAAGGCACATTGTTTTTTCACAAATCTCACACAAGTTTTTGATATGCTCTTTGTAGAAGGTAGGGTTAGGGAGGAAATGAAATGAGAACAAAGTATGTGATGATTGCTATATGTTTATTTTTTGTCTTTACGATTGTTGGATGTGGTAAGAAACAATCGGAGGCTGTGGCGATTGATGAGAAACATGATAAGTGTGATATTTGTCAAATTGGGGTAATGGATAATCAATTTGCAACAGAAATTATTTTAGAAAATGGAAAAGCATTAAAGTTTGATGATATCGGTTGTATGTATAAATGGATGGAGATGCATCCAGGCGAAAAGACAAAAGAAAAATTTGTTCGAGATTATGATTCGAAAGAGTGGGTTCCATTAGAAGATGCGACTTACGTATATGATAAAACGATAACGACACCGATGGCTTATAATGTTATTTCATTTGAAAATAAAAAGGATGCAGAAAGTTTTGTGTCTCACTATAAAGGGAAGGTTCTTTCGTATAAAGAGCTAGCTGAGCATAAATGGGAAATGAATAAAGAGATGATGGGGAACCCGAAAAAGGGAAATCACGGTGGGCATCATTAATAATAGAAAAAGGTAACTACATAAGTTGCCTTTTTCTATTATTAATCAGGTGTAAATATATAAAAGGTGTAAAATTTTTTGAAGAACGGTTACAATGGAATGTAGTAACCTAAAGCAATCATTTACCTACTTTTTAGAAATGTATACAAATGCGGCAAAAACGTGCTAAACTAATTGCTTCATAATGTTAATGATGAGGCCACCTGGCGTATCATTCCAATAGGTTGAGAAACATGGTATAAGTTTAAGATAATCCGATTCAAGAAGGAATATAAAGAGCTTATGGATAAATGTACTCAAGAAGAGTTATTGTATGTGATGGAGGAATGGTTAAGAAAACATTATCTTTCATAGGAGCTGTAATTGTGAGAAAACAAAAAATTTTATTATGCATGTTATTGGGACTTTTAATGACGGTAGTGGCTTGCGATAAGCAAGAAGAACCAGAATCTAAACCGGTTCATGTGAAAAACGAAAAGAAAAAAGAAACGCATAAAGAACAAGAAGAAGTTAAAGAAGAAAAAAGTATAAATTTAATGGACAAACAGTTGTTACTTTCTGCGACCCTTGGAGACACAGAAACAGCTATGAAGCTGATTAAAGACGGAGCCAATATAAATGTAGAAGGTGACAACGGAGAAACGCCTATCCTTGCAGCCACGTATCAAAATCATGTAGAGACGGTTAAAGCATTAATTGATGCCGGCGCTAATATTGAAGTCAAAGATGAGAAAAAAAGCAATCCATTTCTTTATGCAAGTAGAGAAGGATATACGGATATTGTAAAGCTATTAATTGCTGCAGGAGTTAATACGAAAGAAACGACTAGATCAGGTGGAACTGCACTCATTTCGGCATCTGAGCGTGGTCATGTAGAAGTTGTTAAAGAATTATTAGAGCATACCGATATTGATGTGAATTATAAAAATGACCGTGGTGGAACAGCTTTAGTAGAAGCGATTGTATTAGGAAATGGTAGTGAAAATCATAAAAAAGTAATTCAAATGCTTATCGAGCATGGTGCAGATGTAAATATGGCCAATAAGGAAAATATTACGCCGCTGCAGTATGCTGAAAAAAGAGGTTTTAAAGATATTGCAAATATGTTGAGGGTGGCTGGAGCGAATGAAGTAGTACAGCCGCAACTACAGCCGGTGGAATAACAAAAAGAAATAAAAAGAAAGCCGTATCCTTTTAAGGATACGGCTTTCTTTACAGGGAGATAAGGGATCAAAGAAATGATGAACTCTTATCTCTTTTATATGAGTAAAGGGTCTAGAACGAATATTGTCCTTTTCATTATTTATTTAATTCCATCGCAACTTGTTTACCATTTACGAAAACCTCTGCTACCGCTACTACAACTTCCATCACTTTTTTCATATCTCATCTCTCCTTGTTTTTTGTTTCATTTCTTACTTTCAGTATAAGGAAATGGAGTGATTGCAACCATCGAATTGGATGACAAGAGACTTACATTGTTGTAAGAAAAATAGATGCGTTTGTAATAATATTTTCTAACGATTGAATCCAGAAACCCTCTTTAAATAAGGGTATAATTAGAAACAAATGGATTTAGAAAGAAGGTGGGAATGAATAGAGCACTTGTTATTAGTTATATTCATGGAGAGATTAATAAGGAGGACCTTGTTTCTTTTCATTCTTTATTAAGCTAAATTTAAGAAATCGCTTTTATAATAAATCTTCCCTATACAGTTCAAAAATTTAAAGGGAAATCGTTGGAAATGAAAATACATAATGTAACTATATTCTTTTTTTTTGAAAAGAAGAGATGTAATAATAAAGAGAGTTGAAATATATTGTGGAAGGTGAGAACATGCGCTTACTTGTAGTAGAGGACAATGCTTCTTTATTAGAGTCTATTGTCCAAATCTTACGCGATGAATTTGAAGTAGATACGGCATTGAATGGAGAAGATGGATTATTTCTAGCTTTACAAAATATATATGATGCAATTTTGCTTGATGTAATGATGCCAGAAATGGACGGATTTGAAGTGATTCAAAAAATACGTAATGAAAAGATTGAAACACCAGTCCTGTTTTTGACAGCGAGAGATTCTTTAGAAGATCGAGTGAAAGGATTGGATTTCGGTGGAGATGATTATATCGTTAAGCCGTTTCAGGCTCCAGAATTAAAGGCGAGAATTCGGGCTTTGTTGCGCAGAAGTGGTAGTTTAACAACAAAGCAGACCATTCGCTATAAAGGAATTGAATTGTTCGGAAAAGATAAAGACGTTCAAGTAGATGGACAAGGTATTAAACTGACATTAAAACAATATGAGCTTCTAGAGTATCTTGTTCAAAATAGCGGAAAGATTTTAATGCGTGAACAAATTTTTGATCGTGTTTGGGGATTTGATTCAGATACAACAGTAGCGATTGTAGAAGTTTATGTTCATCATTTACGTAAAAAATTAGAGCCATTCGGTTATCAGAAAGATATTCAAACTGTTCGTGGTATTGGATATATATTAAAAGAACAATGAAAAAGGGGAGTATGTTTCAAAAAACACGTATTCGTCTAACTATATTAAATTCGTTAGTGTTTATCATATTGATAGGAGTATTAGGTAGTATTATTTATTCGTACACATATAAGCGTATTTATAATGAAGTGGATACATCCATAGAAAAAATGGTTCAGCATAGAGAGATTTTAGATGGTAAAAAACCGCCTAAAAAATTTAGGGGATATCTGCAAATTGGAGATCCAAGGATAATGAAGTTAACTTGGAGTGGAAAAACTGTGGAGATAGGTATCGAAAATCCAAAATTCCGTCTTATGTTTGAAGAAAACTTAGAAAAGTTTTCTCCAAAAAAGTTAGGGTCTTTGCAAGACATTGAAGTGCAAGGACTATATTTTAGAACATATGCTTTTCAAGAAAATGGAAAAATAATTCAAATTATACGCGATATAACAGCTGAAGAAGAGATGTTAAATACTTTATTTTTAATTCTTGTTATCGGCTGTAGCATAGGAAGTTTATGTGCAATAGGTATTGGATTCTTTCTAGCTGGCAGAGCGCTCGTACCTATTCAAAATTCATGGGAGAAGCAGCAGCAATTCGTTTCTGATGCATCACATGAACTAAGGACACCGCTTGCGGTTATTCAATCAAAAACAGATGTATTATTCCAGTCTCCATCCGCTACGATAGAAGAAAAAGCGATGGATATCTCCACAATTTCAAAGGAATGTAGGCGGTTATCGAAATTAGTTAGCAATTTATTATTGTTAGCACGCTCAGATTCTAATCAGATTGAGATGGATAAGAAAACATTTGTACTGGATAAATTGTTAGAAGAAATCGTCGAGCCATATAAAGAAATTGCTTCTTATCAAGAAAAAGCGATGATGTTAAAAGTAGAACGTGACATATCGTTTATGGGAGATAGGGAGAGGATTCATCAAATGATGGTTATATTGCTAGATAATGCGATGAAGTATACAAATGAAGGCGGGCATATTCAAATTGATTGCACACAAACGAGCGGTTCAATTCGTATACAGGTCAAGGATGACGGGATAGGAGTGAAAGAAGATGATATTCCGAAATTATTTGATCGTTTTTATCAGGGGGATAAAGCAAGAAGTAAGTCAGAAGGAGCTGGATTAGGTCTTTCAATTGCAAATTGGATTGTCGAAAAGCATTACGGAAAAATATCAGTAGAGACCAAATGGGGAGAGGGCACTTGTTTTGAAGTAATTCTCCCTAAAAATCAAAAAATATAAGTGAGAAGACGATCTTGTTTTTACAAGGTCGTCTTTTTTTAAGGGGAAGTTAAGGAACTGTTTATAACATGTATTATATACAGAAAGTTCGTCCTATAAAGAAGCGATTATAAAAATGTATTTGAGCAGATTATATCGATCATAATGTTATTTCGATTATGTATAGGGAATGATGGAAAAGAAAGTGTAAGAGGGAGGAATTAATTTTGAAAAAGAAAATGATGATGGTATTCACTATTGGAGTAATGAGCTTAAGTATATTAGGGGGTGCCTCTCCTTCTGAAACATCAAAAGGAGAGACAGATTACACGCAGCGTAGCAAAGAACAATTAAACAATGGAAAGATACATGCTGTGCATACAGAAGAAAAGGCGGAGAATCTAGGTATTGAAACGGAAGGGAAAGAACAAATTACGTTAGAAAAAGAAATTCATGAGACGGAAGTAGGAAGAGAAGCGAAGCAGCTAGGAATTTCGATTGAAGGAAAAGATGTTGGAACTCTTTCAGAAGAAATCTATGAAACAAAAGTGAAGCAAGAAGCGTTAAAGTTAGGCATATCTATAGAAAATACATCAATTGTAAATTTAATTAATCAAATTAATACGATTAAAATTAATGATGAAGCGGATAAATTAGGTATTTCGACAAATGGAAAAGGAATAGAGGACATTGCGGAAGAAATCTATGGAGCGAAAGTAAGAGAGGAAGCAGGGAAGTTAGGTATTTCACAAAAAGGAAAAGAGATAGAAACGTTAGCACAAGAAGTGTATGAACAAAAAGTACAAGAAGAAGCAAAAAAATATCATATTGATTTGTATGGTAAAGATATATATCAAGTATTAAAAGAAATTAATGAACAAAAAGTATTACAAATGGCAGATGAGCTTAATATGGATAAAACGAATATGAACGCTCAAGAACTAGCAGAAAAAATAGAAAAAGATCAGCCTGAAAAAGGAAAAGAACTAAATTTTGTACCGGTAATTCGCACGGATGCTGACGCGTTTTATTCTTATTTAACGAATTAAAAAGGGCGTGAGAGTGATACGGAAATTGAAGTGGTATATATGTATAGCTTTACTAGGTGCAGCAGTATGGAGTGTATATACAAATGGAATTCCAAAGTTTGTGGAGAGGTTAATATTTTCCAATATACAAAGCGGAAAACGAACGGAGTTTAGTAATAATGACGAAAAGATTATCTTATCGAATGTACCTTTAATTCAGCAATTACCAGAGTTGGATAGAGGTTGTGAAGTGACAAGTTTAGCGATGATGTTACAATATGCAGGCGTTTCAGTAGATAAAATGAAATTAGCAAATGAAATAAAAAAAGTTGATTTTATAGACGATGGTGTACGTGGGAATCCGAATGAAGGATTTGTGGGTAATATTTATACTTTTTCTGAATCCGGATACGGTGTATATCATGGGCCACTTTTTCAGTTAACAAAAAAATATTTACCGAATAGAGCCGTAGACTTAACGGGGAAGAGTATAGAAGAAATGTATAAGAGTGTAAAAGCTGGGAAACCGGTAGTTATGATTACGAATGCAACGTTTGCCCCATTAGATGAAGATGAATTTACTACATGGAAAACAAAAAGTGGGGATGTTTCTATTACGTATAATGAACATTGTGTTGTACTTGTTGGATACGATAAGGAATCTGTATATATTCGAGATCCACTCGATGATAGCTTAGATGTAAAAGTGCCGAGAGAAGACTTTGAAAAGGCATGGGTGCAAATGGGGAGTCAAGCGATTAGTTATGTAAAGAGCTCAAAATAAATTAGGAAGGATAGCTTTAATTATATAACTATAAAGTGACGGACAGAGGATTATAGAAGAGAAGTTTTAAGTGCTACTACTCATATTGTTTCTTAAATTAATCAAATGGTAGCAATAACGAAGAGGAGCGTTGGAGATACAAACGAAGTAACAAATACTATTGATGAAATTGTAGCGGTGACAAAAGAACTACAAGAAATGATTAGTAAATTTAAAGTATAATAATAGCAAATAAGTAAGGTGAAAATAATATCACCTTACTTATTTTTCTATTCAGCAATTAGGGGAGTTATTAATGGGATGAAAAAAAGAAAGAAACTATGGAATTTATGGAAAACGATTACATTGTTAGTGTGTACAGTTGTAATTTTTTCTTTACTCGTAACAGATTTTTTAATTAGCCATAATGTTGAACGAACGACAGAAGAAAGCCAGGCAGAGAAGGCAAAAACGATTGCACGTATTGTGGCAAATGATTCTATTGTAATTGATGGGTTGGCGGGGAAGGCAGATCCCTCCTTGATCCAAGGGTATACAAATAAGCTATTAAAGAGTACGGATGTTCAATTTATTGTAGTTATGGATATGAATGGAATCCGGAAATCTCACCCCAATCCTCAAAAAATAGGGCAACATTTCATTGGAGGAGATGAAGGAACGGCATTGAAGGGAAAGGAACATGTGTCGCTAGCAGAAGGAACTTTAGGGGTCTCTATGAGAGTATTTATACCGGTTTTTTCTGAAACAGGGGAACAACTTGGAGTAGTTGCGGTTGGAATTTCAGCAGATAATGTAAAAGAGCGAGTTAAGGAAAGTAGATATATTATGTATATCGGTGTTGGAGTTGGGCTATTAGTTGGCATTATAGGAGCGATATTGCTAGCTAGACATATAAAGAAAAGTTTATTTGGCCTTGAGCCGCATAGGATAGCGAAAATTCTTGAAGAAAGAAATACGATGCTACAATCAGTAAAGGAAGGGATTATCGCTGTAGATAAAGAGGCAAAAGTAACGTTGATTAATAATGAGGCAAAGCGGCTATTTAAGAAAAGCGGACTTAAAGACGACTTTATCGGTAAAGAGGTTGAATTGTATATGCCCAATTCACGTATAAAAGAAGTGCTGCAAACAGGAGTGGTACAATTAAACGAAGAACAAAATATTTACGGAATTACGATTGTTACGAATCGTGTTCCTTTATATGTAAAAGGAGAAATAGTTGGCGCGATTGCAACATTTCGTGATAAAACAGAGATTAGAAAATTAGCAGAGGAGCTAACTGGCATTAGGCTATATGCGGAAGCACTACGGGCACAATCTCATGAATTTATGAATAAGATGCATGTCGTGCTAGGGCTTACACATATGAAACAGTATGAAGAACTCCAAAAATATGTGAGTAGTATGGTATCCGAGCATCAATATGAAATTGGCGGGGTTATGAAAAAAATTAAAAACCCAGTATTTGCTGGTTTTTTACTAGGTAAACTTAGCTATTCTAGAGAGAGAAATATAAATTTAATTATAGGTGAAGATGCGTACTTACCGGAAATATATGATGAAAGTATTACTCATGAACTTATTACGATTGTCGGAAATTTAATAGATAATGCATTAGAGGCAGTGATGAATTGTGAAAAGAAACAAGTTGAAATCGGGATACAATATGGGGATACATTGACTATTACAGTACAAGATACGGGGAATGGCATAAAAGAAGATGAGATTGATACATTATTTACAAAGGGTTATTCCACAAAAGGAGACAATCGTGGATATGGTTTGTACCTTGTAAAAGAAAGTATACAACGAATAAATGGAGAGATTCACATTTCCTCATTGTTAGGAGAGGGAACAACAATAACAATTGAAATACCTAAAGGTAGGGATGAGAGGCAAATATGATTAAAGTTTTAATTGTAGAAGATGACCCGATGGTAGCGATGTTAAATACACATTATTTAGAGCAAGTAGGAGGGTTTGAACTTGTTCATGCCGCCAACTCAGTAAAATCGGCGATAGAAGTATTAGAAAAATCACAAGTAGATTTAGTATTACTTGATATTTTTATGCCTGGAGAGACTGGATTCGAGCTTTTAATGTATATTCGGAATCAAGAAAAAGAAATTGATATTATGATGATTTCAGCTGTACATGATATGGGGAGTATTAAAAAAGCATTACAATATGGCGTAGTAGATTATTTAATTAAGCCATTTACATTTGAACGATTTAAAGAGGCATTAACTATATATCGAGAAAAACTTACTTTCATGAAAGAACAACAAAAAATTAGTCAATCGGAATTAGATTCGTTAATTTTGCAAAAAGAAAAAAGAGAACCTACTGTCATGAAAGAGCTTCCGAAAGGATTAACGAAGCAAACGATGCAATTAATTTGGAAGAAGATCGAGTCGCTGAATGGACGAGAGTTTACAACAGATGAAATGGCGCAATTAGTTGGTGTTTCAAGAGTTTCTATTCGAAAGTATGTAATGTTTTTGACAGAAATTGGAGTATTAGAAAACGAAATGGTGTATCAACATGTAGGGAGACCGGTGAGTAAATTAAGATGTATTGACCAAAATAAAATAGAGTTTTACGTATAAGCGACTTATTATAAGTCGCTTATACTTTTTTTAATTACAAAATCAATTACAAAACTTACAAAAACTATTTTTACTATTGAAAGCGTTTTAATATTGTTATTAAGAAAACAAGGGGGTGCCATATGGGAATTCAAAAGAATGTGGAAGCGGTATCATTTTCTGGAGGAAATGAAGTACAAAGAGAATCTTTCGCTTCTAAAATTATGAATGTAAAAATCGGTGTTATACCTTTACCGTTATATGTAGTATTGGCTGCTATTATTTATGGGGCATCTGTATATAATAAATTACCAGCAGATATGATTGGTGGATTTGCAGTTATTATGATCATGGGTATTTTCTTAGGTGACATTGGGATGAGAATTCCAATTTTAAAAAATATCGGTGGTCCAGCAATACTTTCGTTATTTATTCCATCATTACTTGTATTTTTTAACTGGATGAATCCAGCTTCAATGGAAGCTGCGACTATGCTAATGAAAAAATCGAACTTTTTATATTTATATATTTCTTGTTTAGTAGTCGGAAGTATTTTAGGAATGAATCGTAAAGTATTAGTACAAGGTTTCGTTCGTATGTTTATTCCTTTAGTAGTAGGGACGTTAGCTTCTGTAGTAGTAGGATTATTGGTTGGTTCATTATTTGGATTTGAAATGAAGCAAACATTCTTCTTTATCATCGTACCAATTGTGAGTGGTGGTATCGGGGAAGGGATTTTACCATTGTCGCTAGCTTATAGTGATATTTTAAATGAATCATCAGCAACGTTTGTATCACAGCTTATTCCAGCGGCTATTATTGGAAATATGTTCGCAATTGTAAGTGCAGGGTATATGAAGCGTTTAGGTGAGAAGAAACCGGAGCTTAGTGGTAACGGTGTATTAGTAAAAACAGACAATCAAGCCGAGTTATTAAAAGAACAAAATACAGAGAAGCCAATTGACTTCTCATTAATGGGAGCAGGTTTATTAATTGCGTGTACGTTCTTCATCTTCGGAGGATTTGCTTCGAAGTTCATCGGTATTCCTGGGGCAATCATTATGATTTTCTCAGCAGCACTTGTGAAATACTTTAAATTAATGCCAGCAAAAATGGAGCAAGGAGCATTCCATTTATATAAATTCATTTCGAAAAATTTAACTTGGCCGTTAATGGTTGGATTAGGATTGCTATATATTCCGCTAAAAGACGTAGCAGCAGTTCTTTCAGTAGGATATGTTGTCGTGTGCGCATCAGTTGTTCTTACAATGGTAGCATCAGGTTTTCTTGTAGGGAAAGTGATGAAAATGTATCCAGTTGAATCAGCAATTGTAACTGGATGTCATAGTGGTTTAGGTGGAACTGGAGATGTTGCTATTTTATCAGCTTCAAATCGAATGGAATTAATGCCATTCGCGCAAATTTCGACTCGTTTAGGCGGGGCAGCAATGGTTGTAACAGCGACAATTTTATTAAAAATGTTTTCATGATCAAACAAGCTAGCTATATTCATATAGCTAGCTTGTCAAATTAAGGGGAGATTATAAGTATGTTAGAAAATCAAATTAATGAAAGATCATTGTTATTGCATAAAGAATTAGTAGGGAAAATTGAAATTACAAGTAAGGTAGAAGTAAATTCAGCGGATGATTTAAGTCTGACATATACACCAGGTGTAGCGGAGTCTTGCAAAGCAATTGCAGCAGATGAAGAAACAGTGTATGACTATACAGCACGCGGTAATATGGTGGCAGTTGTCTCAGATGGAACAGCGGTACTTGGTTTAGGGAACATTGGACCGAAAGCAGCTATGCCTGTTATGGAAGGGAAGAGTATTTTATTTAAGAAATTTGCGAATGTAGATGCTTTTCCATTATGTTTAGGTACGACTGATGTGGATGAAATCGTTACCCTTGTGAAAAATTTAGAGCCTACGTTTGCAGGAATTAACTTAGAAGACATTGCAGCACCACGCTGTTTTGAAATTGAAAAACGATTAAAAGAAGAGACGGATATTCCTGTATTCCATGATGATCAACATGGAACAGCTATTGTCGTTTTAGCAGCTGTTATTAATGCATTAAAAGTTGTTAGCAAACAAATGGATCATGTGAAAATTGTTATTAACGGTGCGGGTTCAGCAGGAATTGCAATTGGAAAATTATTATTAAAGGCTGGTGCAAAGCACATTACGTTAGTTAGCTTAGAAGGTATTGTTTGTGAAGGTGAAGCATGGATGAACGAAGCGCAAATTGAGGTTTCAAAAAAGACAAATCGAGAACATGTGCGTGGAACGTTAAAAGAAGCAATTCATCAGGCTGATATCTTTATCGGTGTATCTGCCCCTAATGTACTAACGAAAGAGCTTGTAAAGACGATGAATGAGAAAGCAATTGTGTTTGCAATGGCGAATCCAATTCCAGAAATTTTCCCTGAGGATGCATTAGAGGCTGGGGCAGCTGTAGTTGGAACTGGGCGCTCGGATTATGCGAATCAAGTAAATAATGTATTGGCGTTCCCAGGAATATTCCGCGGTGCGTTAGATGTGCGCGCGACTGATATTACAGAAGAAATGAAATTAGCGGCAGCATATGGGATCGCTAACATCATTACGGACGAAGAACGTAATGCGAATTATGTAATCCCGAATCCATTAGATAAAAGAGTTGTTCCAAGTGTTGCAGAAGCAGTAGCGAAAGCAGCCATTGATTCAGGTGTGGCACGAATTACAGAAATGCCAAGTTATTAATAGCTAAAAGCAGTGCCTAAAAAGGCACTGCTTTTTTGAGATAAGAAATCAAAATAATGAAGAAGTGTAACATTATTTATTTATGTTTCCTCATTATTTATTTAATTCCATTGCAACTTGTTTACCATTTACTAAAACCTCAGTTACTGCTACGATCACTTCTATCATTTTTTTCATCTCTCATCTCTCCTCGTGTCATTTCTTACTTTAAGTATAAGAGAAGAGAGAGACTTCAACTATCGAAGTATATGACGTGGAAATTACATTGTTGTAAGAAACTACTTTAGTTCTGTCACTTTACTCAGCAGTAATTACAAATTGATCATAATATCTTTCATTCATATATAGATTTAATAACCATAATCCAGATGAAGGCAGCGATATAGTGAGAGGGATTTCGTTTGTAGTAGAATCTATTGCATTTGAAGCAGTCCAAGTTTGTTTGGAATTTTCTTGTTGAAAGAGGACTGGTGTTGGCGTTACTGATCCTTGTTTTAGTGCAATAATAGAGAGTTTTCCAGTTGGCTTTTCAGGATCTAAAAAGTACCACATTATTTCATTTTGTTCATTTGAGATAATAGAGGTATCAGCCATTGCGATTTTTCCTTCGATGCCTTTTAAAGGTATTTTTCCATCTACGAAGGATTGGGCTTCTTCCCAATTTACATCTTTTAAAACACTAAGATGAAAAAAGGAAGGGGCGTTAATTTGAGCGGATGATGTTTCCAGTATTTCTTTTTTAGGTACGTTTGAATCGGGTTGCACTTGCGCACAGCCAGTAATGAGAAAGGAGAAAAGTAGCATAGTTCCGATTTTTTTCATGGTGCCACACTCCTAATTTTTATTGTTAGTGTAATTGTATTTGCTAGAAAGCGGGACAATTCCTTTAAAGTATAAAAAGAGGTCGTAAGTTTTGTACGACCTCTTTTGACATTTTCTATACTTGTTCAGTTGTAAAGGTTGGCTCATTCTCTTTTTGCGGCATCGTTAAGAAAATAACGGAAAGAATGATACATACGCCGCCTAATAATTGATAGGATCCAAAAGATTCATTTAGCCAAGCGATTGAAATGATGGCTGCTACAAGTGGTTCAATGCTAGATAAAATGCTTGTTTCTGTTGCTGCTAAATATTTCAGACTACCGATATAAAGAAGAAAAGAAAGAGTGCCACTTATGATGATTAAAATAAGCATCGAAAAAGTTTTTGGTGTAAAAGTTTGCGAAAGCTCATTCCATTCAAACGAGCGATTGCAAATAAGCAGGGCAATGCCGCCGATTAACATCCCCCATCCAATTACTACAATTGTTCCGCATTCTTTAATAAGAGAAGCTGGATGAAGGGTATAAAATGCAAATCCAATTGCTGTTAATAGGCCAAAAATAATGGCTTCTTTCGATAAAACAATATTTGCAATTGAACCGTTTGTAATAATAAAGTATGTCCCGGTTAGAGCGGTGACAATGGCTAGTATTTGCAAATAAGCAGGGAATTTCTTTTGTTCAAAGGCAACATAAATGGTAATAAGTACAGGACCTAGAAATTGAAATAGTGTTGCTGTGACTGCATTACTAATATGAACGGTTTCGATAAAAGCGTATTGTGCACCAAGCATGCCAACAATAGAGAAGATAATTAGTTGTATAAATTGTTTAGGGCGTTTCCAAATGTGAAATATATTTTGTTTTTTTATTAGTAAGAAAGATAAAATAAATATGCCTGCAAGCAACAAGCGAATTGTTAAAAAATCAATTGATGATACGTTAGTATGCTGAAAAAGCCACTGAATCATTGGACCAGATAACCCCCATAAGGTAGCTCCTGTAATAATCATAATGAGTCCAATACGTCTACTATTGTTCACTATCATGCATCTCCTCTCTAGTACTTGATTTTTTTATGTGTGACATGATAAAAGGAATTATATATAACTTCTGGTACTGTAAAAAGTATCAGATTTCAGTTTTAGTAAGGGGTCAGATATTATGTTAGAATTAACGCCGAATTTAAATGCGAAAAGTAAAATAGCATTGTATGTGCAATTGTATGAGTATATAAAAAAAGAAATTAAAGATGGAACGATTCCGGCTTTTACAAAATTACCTGCAAAAAGAAAACTGGCGAGCTATTTACAAGTGAGTAAGAATACAGTAGAAGCGGCTTACGAGCAATTACTTGCAGAAGGTTATATTGAGTCGGCATCGAGAAAAGGTTATTTTGTATGCAAAGTTGAACAAATGATTTATGTAGAAGGAAGCGAAGCGAAAGTAGAAGAAGTCCCGTTTCGGGAGGAGAACTATAAATTTGATTTTACCCAAACAGGGGTTGATACGAACACTTTTCCATTCACTATGTACCGCAAGCTTATAAATGATGTATGGCAGCCACATAATAATGAGTTGCTTTTTCTTGGACACCCTCAAGGGGAATTGAGCTTAAGGGAGGAAATTGCAAACTATTTGTATGAATCTAGAGGTGTGCGTTGTTCGCCGAGTCAAATTGTATTAGGAGCCGGTACGCAAATATTAGTAAAGTTACTGTTTCAGTTATTACAGGGAAGCTGTTATGCAGTCGAGAATCCAGGGTATCATAGGAAAATGGTTGCTTTTGAACAAGGAGAAAACAGAGTTCAAATGTTATCTTTAGATAGGGATGGAATTTGTATTGCAGATTTAGAAAATAGCGATGCGAAGGTTGTATTTGTTACACCATCTCATCAATTCCCATATGGAATGATTATGCCTATCACGAGAAGGATGCAGCTTTTACAATGGGCGAAGAGAGAAGAGGGTAGGTATATTATTGAAGATGATTACGATAGCGAATTTCGTTACTCAGGAAAGCCGATACCTGCACTGCAAGGATTAGATACAGATGGGAAAGTTATTTATATGGGGACGCTATCGAAAGCATTGTTACCATCGTTACGGATGAGCTATATGGTGTTACCGAAGAAACTAATTAAAACGTATCAAAAGAAATATTTATTTTATACACAAAGTGTTTCAAGAATGGATCAAGAAGTGATAAGAAGGTTTTTAAATGAAGGCTATTGGGAAAAACATATTCATAAAATGCGTGTCGTCTATCGGAAAAAGAGAGATCGACTCGTCTTTGAAATAGAGAAGTATTTCTCTAATCGTGTTGAGGTGATAGGAGAAGATTCGGGATTACACATTTTATTAAAAGTGCATAATGGAATGCGGGAAGAAGAACTAATTAAAGAAGCGGCAAAATATAGTATTAAAATATATCCTGTTTCTACGTACTACAAAGCTGATACTGCACCTGAAAATGTAGTTTTACTTGGGTTTGCGATTTTATCAGAAGAAGAAATTGCGCAAGCGATTCAACTATTAAATACAGCGTGGTTTAGAAAAAAGTAAAAAACATCCTCATACACGAGAGGATGTTTTTTATTATTTATTTTCATCTAAGAATAAGACCATATGCTCTTCGTCCCAATATTGTCCGTTATATTTTAATGAACGTTCTTGCACACCGAATGTTTTAAATCCTAATGATTCATAAAGTTTTTTTGCTCCATCGTTGCCAACAACAACATCAAGCATAACTTGTTCTACCTCTAAAGATTTAGCAAGTTCAAGACATTCTTTAATAAGTGCTTTTCCTGCTCCAAGTCCGCGTGCTTTTGGAGACACATATACAGAACCGATTTTAGCTTTATGTTCTTGTTTTACATATGGTTTCGTTTCCAGCGTTGCAACCCCGATTAATTTTCCATCTTTAAATGCACCTAGCGTATAGTTTTCATCTTGTGCTAATTTTTGTGCTTTATATTCAATCGCACACTCTTTATTAATAATATCTTCATAAGAAGAGCTGAAAGCTTCAGGATTTTGTTTTAATCCTTCTACACGAAGTTCTAAGTAAATTTCTGCCTCGTCTTTTGTTAATACATGGATATCCAATTATATCACCCTCCAAATCTTTGACAAATGTCTCTTTATTTTATATTGAAATAAGAATAATTTCAAAAGCCTAGCTTATATGAGCTGGTTTTATGAACAAAATAACACCAGTAGTGTTTACTACTACTGGTGTTTTCACACACTTATTATTCACAAGGTAGCTCGATTATAAAGTTTGTTCCTACGCCTAATTTGCTTGTTACTAGAATGGAACCGTTATGCAATTCCACAATTTCTTTTGCAACAGCTAGCCCGATACCTTTTCCTCCAGTAGCTCTCGTTCTGGATTTATCAACGCGGTAAAAACGATCAAAAATATGCGGGATATCTTCCACAGGAATACCTTCGCCTTCGTCTTGTACACTTATTGTAAAAGTATTTGTTTTCGTTAGTACACGTATTGTTATAGAAGTATTTTCTGGCGAATGCTGATAAGCGTTATGCAATAAATTTAACATCACTTGTTCCATGCGTCTTTCATCTATATACACTTCTAAATCTTCTTTACAGTATACATGAAGTTGCATTTGCTTATTAGTTAATGTTGTTTTTGTTTTTTCAACCATTCGCTCTAAAAAAGGCCTAAGAAGTACTTTTTGTTTTTTTATAACAAATTGGTGCTGTTCTAATTGTACAAGCATAAATAAATCTTGGACGAGATCGGTTACACTATCTGTTTCATCCTCAATGATTTGTAAGTATTCTTCTCGCTCTTCTTTCGTTAAAGAGTCTCTCTTTGCTACCTTCGCATAACCTTTCATATAGGTCAATGGAGTTAATAGTTCATGGGCGACACTAGCGAGAAATTCATTACGTTCTTTTTTCATATAAGTCAGTTCACTGGACAAATCTTCAATCGTTTTTGCTAAGCTTCCAAGTTCATCATTCCGTTTAATACCTAATTGAATTGGCTTATTTAATTTTGACATTTTTTCTGTTGCCCTCTTCATTTTTATAAGTGGTTCTGTAATAACACGAGAAAAAACAAAGACAGAAATAGTCGTTAAAATAATTGTCAAAACACTAATGATAAGAAATTGCTTCATGAGTTTAAGTAACATATTTTCTAAGAAAGATGTTTTTAATAACATATATAACTTTCCTTGAAACTCTGCTGTGTTAAGTGGGCTTACCGTTGTGATGAATTTTGATTTTTTCCAGTTCTTTTCGACGATTAATCCACCTTCTGGAAGAGTTTCTGTTTTACAAGTAAGCTGTTTTTGCATTGCTTTTGTTACAGGTTCTGAAGTGGAAATAATTTTGCCGTTATTGTCCGTTATAATGATAGCTATATCAGAGTTAGCAATTGCTTCTGATTCGACTAAGTGTTCAGCTTCAGTGTTGATATCAAACTCGGGGTATACAGCACGTTTAGGCCGTTTACTGTGTTCAGCGCTTTCTGTGAGTTTCTTTTCTTTAGAATATACATTCCACTTGGCGCGGTTTTTAATCATGCTACTATAACGATTACCTTTTTCTAAAAGAGCGAGAGTTTCCTCCTCAATCCGCATTTTTGAAATACTTTTGTAAAAAGAAACGAAAGCAATTGTTTCAATACATAAAGCTAATATTAAAAAGTATGTCCCAATTTTAAGTGAAAGTTTACTCATTTTCTCACCATACCTTATTTCATATAAAGGGTCAGTGATATACTATTGTTCACTGACCGAAGTAATTATTCACCTTTCCATTTATATCCGACTTTATAGACAGTTTCTAAGTAGTTTTCAACAGGAAATCCTTTTTTGCGTAATTTATCACGGATATTGCGAATATGTGAATCGATTGTTCTATATTCGATGTCTGTTTCATAACCCCAAATTTTTTCGATTAAATCATCTCGGCTATAAGCACGGTTTGTATTTTGTAAGAATAGTCCAAGTAACGAAAACTCGATAGGAGTTAGTGGGATTTTTTCTTCATATACTGTGACAGTATGTTTTGTTTTATCCCACTCAATACCATGGAAGCTAACAAAGCCATCTTTCTTTGTACGGCGTAATATTGCTTCAATTCGTGCGACTAATACATGTTCATCAAATGGTTTTGTAATATAATCATCAGCCCCCATGGTAAGACCTTTCACCATATCGTAATTTTGATTACGAGCTGTTAGCATAATGATTGGAACGTTGGATATTTGACGGATTTGATAGCAAGTATCCCATCCATCCATATTCGGCATCATAACATCTAACAAAATAATATCGAAGTCTTTTTGTTCGATTAACTTTAGTGCTTCAAGGCCAGAGGTAGCTTTCATACAAAAATAGCCGCGAGGGCTTAAGAACAGATCTAATAATCGTAACATACGTTCTTCATCGTCTACTAATAAAATTTTAACCATAATCTTGTGCACCCCAAACTGTTCATTCTATTTGTATAGTTTACATGAAAATAATAAAAAACTCTTTTTATGTGATTGAGTAGAGGGCGGATTTTTTGCCTCAAGGCAATTGACATAAAAAATGCACTAGTTTTGCACAACTATTTTTTATAATAGAAAACGTAGCGACACAAAATACCCTATGTTGCGACATAACGTCATGTCATTTTATTTATAAAATGACAATTCCATTCTATTGTGTATGTGAGATAGAGAGGGTTTTCGTATTCACCTCGCATCGGATAAGAAAAATTTCCTATCTCACACTTTTTTTAAAGGGAGATTATACACATGAATCCAAAAGAAGAAATTTCATCAAAAGAAAAGCAAGATCGTAATACGGTTGTAATGTGTGTTGCCGTATCTATGGTTATTATTATAAGTTGTGTAAATAAATTTTTAGGGATTTTATAATATATAAAAGCTGATAGCTTCTTAAGAAGCTATCAGCTTTTTTTATTTTATATAGGCAAGTACTCAATAGGGATGGCCGTTTCCTTATTGAGTCTAGTTTTAAGGGAATAGTTCTATATAATAAACCAAGGTAAAATTGCTAAACCAGAAGTTACAAGCGCTGTAGTAAATATTAAAAATATAGCTCGTTTATTTTGTCTCATGTCACATTCTCCTCTACGTATCAAGTGAATGCTGTACGTTCACTTAATGATCAGTAGTAATGATTCATTAATTAAAGTTTCATTTTATATTTTTAGTATAATGAATGGAAAGGATTGGTACGATCGATAAAGGTGACATGAAGATTACATTGTTGTAATGAAAAAAGCATCTTTCTTAATAAAAAGATGCTTTTGGAGAACTATATTGGAGTATTAATCATTTAAGAACAGAACCATATGTTCCTCGTCCCAATATTGACCGTTATGTTTTAATGAACGCTCTTGTACGCCGTAAGTTTGGAAACCTAATGACTCATATAATTTTTTTGCAGCATCGTTACCAACTACAACATCGAGCATCAGTTGTTCTACATGTAATTTAGCGGCATTTTCAATAATTGCTTTAATTAATGCTCGTCCTGCTCCAAGGCCACGCGCTTTTGGGGAAACAAAAACAGAGCCAATTTTTGCTTTATGTTCCTGTTTAATGAATGGTTTTGTTTCTAAAGTAGCAATGCCGATTAAATCGTTATCTTTGAAGACACCTAGAGTATACTTATCCGGATTGCTTAATCGTTTTGCCATAGCAGCTACAGGATCCTCATGTTTAAGAACATCTTCATAAGAAGAGCTAAAAGCTTCCGGGTTCTTCGTTAAACCTTCCATACAAACTTTTAAATATATTTCTGCGTCCTCTGTCGTTAATAAGCGAATTTCCATAGTTGTAACCTCCCTGGTGGATTTCAAATAAATCCATTACTTGTATAAGATTGTGTATGCGTTTTGTTAGCAGTCTCTTTTAATTTGTAAAAGAATGAAAAGATATATGCTACAATGTTTTGTTTTTAATTATCCCGCTATTTGTGGGCTGATAATCAGCGGGGGATGAAGCTCCCCACTGATTAAAGTTTCACTTTATGTAATGAAATTATATATTAACTTTATTAACTATTCAAGTGTTTAATATATTACATTTTTATAACTAAAATAACTCCTCGATTGAGGAGCTATTTTAGTTATTCGATTGATAACCATCAATTCGATGTGGATGCGTGTAAATATTACAAGATTCATTTCTAATAAATCCTACGACTGTAATGCCTAAATCGTGAGCGAGTTGCAATGCTAGTTTTGTTGGAGCCGATTTAGATAGAACAATTTCACATCCGATTTTTGAAACTTTGAGTAAAATTTCGGATGAAATACGCCCGCTAAATGCGATGATTTTTCCTTTAACGGATATATCGTTGCGCAAACAATGACCATATATTTTATCTAATGCATTATGCCTTCCAATATCCATTCTTGATAGGAGGATATTGTTTCGATCACATAGCGCGGTATTGTGAACACCGCCGGTTTGGCGAAAGGTAGTGGAAGATTGTTGCAAAGTATTCATTAAGTGAAAGCATTCTTCAGGAGTAATTTTCACATGTATATCATGTAAATTTTTTGCTTTTGCAGCATCGTTAGCGAAAATAAAACCTTGTCTACCTTTTCCACAACAGGAAGTGATGTATCGTTTATTGTATAAATTTTGATAGAGCGGATTTACTTTTGATGATGTTACATGGACAATTCCGTTATCTTTTTGAACCCATAGTTCTCCAACATCTTTATAGGAAGAAATAATTCCTTCAGAAATTAAAAAACCAATTACCATATCTTCGATGTAATTTGGTGTACATACGACTGTTACATACTCTTCGCCATTTAATTTAATAGTAATAGGAGATTCTGTAACAATCTCATCAAGTTGTTTTGAAAATGTACCAGACTGATAGCGTACAACTGTATAATTCTCTTGCGTAGGCCCCATATTAAATTCCCCTTTTATATGTATTTCTCTCCCACACTTATCATAAAACATTGAAAAAATAAAAACATCTATTAGAAGGAAGGTATCAGATTATTTTGGTTATTATTGTATATATACGATATAATAGAAATGTAGAATAGTGAAATTTTCAGGCTTTCGTAGTGATACCTTATAAACATCTAGAATCGACTTCATAAGAAAAGTATTTGGGCAGAGCGTTTCAAAAATATGTACAGTAATTCATTTATGAAAACGGATTCATAAATGTGTTGTACAGTTGGTTGTAAGGAGAGGGGAAACTATGGCAGAACAGACAGTCCGTGTAACCGTAGATGGTAAAGAATTTTCAGCATCGGGTGAAAAGACAATACTACAATTATTTAACGAGAGTAATTTGGAACATCCTCAAATTTGTCATGTACCAGAAGTAGATCCAATTCAAACTTGTGATACGTGTATTGTAGAAGTAGATGGGAAGTTAATGCGTGCTTGTTCAACGAAGCTTGAGAATGGTATGCATATTGAAAGACAGTCACAGCGTGCAAAAGAGGCGCAAACTGAGGCGATGGATCGAATATTAGAAAATCACTTATTGTATTGTACCGTATGTGATAACAATAACGGTAATTGTAAGGTTCATAATACAGTGCATATGATGGGAATTGAAGAACAGAAATATCCGTATGAGCCGAAGGTAAGTGCTTGTGAAGTGGATATGTCACATCCGTTTTATCGGTATGATCCAAATCAATGTATTGCTTGTGGACAGTGTGTAGAAGTATGTCAAAACTTACAGGTCAATGAAACTATATCGATAGATTGGAGCTTAGATCGTCCGCGTGTTATATGGGACAATGGTGTAAGCATAAATGACTCATCTTGTGTGAGTTGTGGGCAGTGTGTAACAGTATGTCCATGTAATGCGTTGATGGAAAAATCAATGTTAGGTGAAGCTGGATTCATGACAGGATTAAAACCAGATGTATTAGATCCAATGATTGATTTTGTAAAAGATGTAGAGCCTGGATATAGTAGTATTTTAGCAGTTTCAGAAGTGGAATCTGCGATGCGTAAGACGAAGGTTAATAAAACAAAAACAGTTTGTACATTTTGTGGTGTCGGTTGTTCATTTGAAGTATGGACGAAAGACCGTCATATTTTAAAAGTGCAACCTGTTTCAGATGCGCCGGTTAACGGTATTTCCACATGCGTAAAAGGTAAATTTGGATGGGACTTTGTAAATAGTGAAGATCGCATTACAAAACCATTAATTCGTCAAGGAGATATGTTTGTTGAAGCCACTTGGGAAGAGGCCCTTGAAGTGGTTGCATCTAATATGCAGCATATTAAATCAGAATATGGCAGTGATGCATTTGGCTTTATTTCTTCTTCGAAAGTAACGAATGAAGAAAACTATCTTATGCAAAAACTAGCCCGTCAAATATATGGAACAAATAACGTAGATAATTGTTCACGTTATTGTCAGTCCCCAGCAACCGACGGTTTATTTAAAACTGTCGGTATGGGCGGGGATGCTGGAACAGTGAAAGATATCGCTGAAGCAGGTCTTGTTATTATCGTTGGTGCAAATCCAACAGAAGGACATCCTGTACTTGCGACGCGTGTAAAACGTGCTCATAAATTACACGAACAAAAATTAATTGTGGCAGACCTTCGCAAACATGAGATGGCAGAGCGAGCGGATTTATTTATTCATCCACGTCAAGGAACGGATTACGTATGGCTTGCTGGTATTACGAAATATATTATTGATCAAGATTGGCATGATAAAAAGTTCATAGCTGAAAATGTAAAGAATTTTGATGAATATAGCAAAATGCTAGAGAAATATACGATGGATTATACAGAAGAAATTACGGGGATTTCTAAAAATCAGTTAAAAGAAATGGCTCGTATGGTATATGAAGCAGATGGTACTTGTGTACTTTGGGGAATGGGTGTAACTCAAAATACAGGAGGAAGTACAACTTCAGCTGCAATTTCAAATTTACTGCTTGTTACGGGTAACTACCGTCGTCCTGGTGCAGGTGCATATCCGTTACGAGGACATAATAACGTGCAAGGGGCTTGTGATATGGCAACATTACCAAACTGGCTTCCGGGTTATCAAGCAGTTTCAGATGATACGCTTCGTGCAAAATTTGAAAAAGCATATGGTACTACTATCCCGAAAGCACCAGGGTTAAATAATATCGCAATGTTACTTGCAGCAGACGAAGGAAAATTGCGTGGTATGTATGTCATGGGTGAAGAAATGGCTTTAGTCGATTCAAACGCCAACCATGTGCAACATATTTTAGCAAATTTAGACTTCCTTGTTGTTCAAGATATGTTCTTATCAAAAACAGCTCGTTTTGCTGATGTTATTTTACCGGCGGCGCCAAGTTTAGAAAAAGAAGGAACATTTACGAATACAGAGCGTCGTATTCAAAGGTTGTATGAAGTATTGAAGCCGCTTGGTGATTCCAAACCAGATTGGTGGATTTTGCAAAAAGTTGCTCGTGCACTTGGCGGGGATTGGAATTATGAAAGCCCAAGTGAAATTATGGATGAAATTGCATCACTTGCCCCGTTATACTCTCAAGCAACGTACGACCGTTTAGAAGGATGGAATAGTTTATGTTGGGGTAGTCATGATGGCAGTGATACACCACTATTATATGTAGACGGATTTAACTTCCCAGATAAACTTGCTCGTCTATCATTAGATGAATGGGTACCACCAGTTATAGCACCAGATGAGTATGATTTACTCTTAAATAATGGCCGTATGCTAGAGCATTTCCATGAAGGAAATATGACGAATAAGTCGGCTGGAATTTTATCTAAAGTGTCCGAAGTCTTTGTTGAAATTTCACCTGAACTTGCTTTAGAACGCCAAGTGAAAGATGGTGGTCTTGTAGAATTAGCATCACCATTTGGGAAGATTAAAGTGCAAGCACTTGTTACAGATCGTGTAACTGGAAATGAGCTATATTTGCCGATGCATGCGACAGTAAATGAAGAGGCAATCAATATTTTAACAGGAACAGCAACCGACATTTATACATGTACACCAGCTTATAAACAAACAATGGTAAAACTGCGCGTATTACGTGAAAAAGGAAATCGTCCATTACCATCTTCAAACCCAAGAGATAAAAAACGTCATCCGCAAAACGGTGTTGAAATTGAGCAAAAATGGCAGCGAAAACAATATGTATCACTTGTGGACCAGAATTAGGGGGCGGAGATAATGGCAAAAGAGATTACTTTAATCAAAAAAAAGATTGTAACAGAAGAAGAGAAAAAACAGCAATTAGCAGAGGAATTGTTCACTGAGTTAGCGAATAACCGTGAAGCAGTTGAGGAAACAATGCAGCTATTAGCACAATTACAGAAAGCTGGTATTTTAGACGCAGCGATTAGTTTACTTGCTGCAAAGGAAGATGTGTCAAAAATTGCTGTTGAGCAATTAAATCGTGAGCCAGTTAAAAATGCGTTAAACAATATGATGGGGGCAGGAGAAGCGTTATCTTCAGTTGACCCAGAAGTAACGAAGCAAATTACATCAAGTTTAGTTACTGGATTACAATTTGCAACTGATGAATTAAATAGTGGTAAAAAAACGAAGGTAATGGATTTCTTTAAAGTGTTAAAAGATCCAGATATCAATAGAGCCATTACATTCGGTTTTAGCTTCTTGAAAGCATTTGGACAAGGGCTAGAGAAAAAGTAGAGTAGATGGAAAAAGTGATGGGGAATAGCCATCACTTTTTTCGTTGCATGTATAAGAGTGTTCATGTTAAGCGGAATATATTATTATTAAAAAGATGGATTGGAATTGGAAGTGTGGAATCCATCTCAAATATCGTTTTAGAATTTGGAGGAATATATGCAACACCGTAAAAAACTATCTATACCAGGAGTAATGGGACATTCCTTTCAAACAGTTAAATTTGCTTTTTGGAATGTATTAACCTTTCAACTTGCTTATAAATTATTAGCAGCGATTGTATTTGTCCCGCTATTTGGGATCATTTTTAATAAGTTATTATATTTTGGTGGTTATGCAAATGCAACGAATGATGAGTTATTAGCATTTTTAAAAACGCCATACGGCATCTTGGCAATTGTAATTTTGTCATTGTTAGCACTGTTTCTTATCTTTACGGAATTTGCGGTGCTTATTATTATTTCGTATTTCGCTCATAAAAGACAAAAGGTGAAATTACGTCCGATTTTATATAAAACGGTAACGTATTTACCTACTCTTTTCACATATTGCTTACCAGGATTTATTTTATATGCTGTCGTATTGTTACCTCTTTTAAATATGGGATATGAAACGGCATTAATTCCGCAAATTCAAATTCCTAACTTTATTACAGGGGAACTGTTTAAGACGACGATGGGACAAGTTGGTTATTACACATTCTTTGCTGTAGTTGCGTATTTGAACCTTCGTTGGATTTTTGTTCTACCCATTGTTGTTTTAGAGCAAAAGCCGTTTCGCACAGCAGCGCGTAAAAGTGCGAAGTTAGTAAAAGAAAGCTTTATTAAAGTACTATTCTTTTTAGTAGGATTTTTTATTTCAATAGGGATTGTGTATGTTGTATTTTTAGGAATATATTTATTGTGTTTATGGGGTGTTTATGAATTTACAAACCCAAAGGGAACATTTGCATTATTAGCTGAATCAACAATGTCTGTATTTTTAACGAGTACATTGTATTTATTTAGCTTTATCGTGACACCATTTTATATTATGGCGATTACCCGATTGTATTTACAAAAGGTTCCCGTCGAAGATGTTTTATTAGAAGAAGGATTAGATTATTCAAAAACGAAGGCAGATAAATGTTTCTTTCAAAAACATCGTTGGAAATTTATTGGTGTATATATTGTAGGAATTATTACTGCAGGAATGGTTGTTGCCTTCATTGTGATCTTTATTACAAACACATATAAAGAACCAATTATTATGGCTCATCGTGGTTATATTTCAAAAGGTGTAGAAAATACAAAAGAAGCTGTGCAAGGAGCTATTGATGCGAAAGCAGACTATGCTGAAATTGATGTACTGCAAACAAAAGACGGTGAACTAGCAGTTATACATGATTTGAAGTTGAAACGCCTTGCTAATGCCAATGTGCATGTGTCAGATTTAACGATGGATGAGTTAAGGCAGCTTACTCTTAGTCAAGATGGGTTTACAGGGGAAATTAGTACATTAGATGAGATGATTAAGCTTTCAAAAAATAAAATAAAACTCAATATAGAAGTGAAGCTTCATGGTGGTGAGAAGGACTTCGTAAATAAAGTACTAAAAACAATTAAAGATAATGACTTTGAGAAACAATGCGTTATTCAAACATTGCATTATCCCCTCATTAAAGAGTTTAAACGTGCAAATCCAAATATAAAAGTAGGATATATACTGTATGCGAGTAGAGCTAACTTAAAGAATGTGAAGGCTGATTTTTATGTAGCAGAAGAATACATGTTAAATAAGAAATTAGTAAAAGAAGCAAGAAAGTTAAATAAGCCAATTTACGTATGGACGGTAAATGATATGGAAAGTTTAAAAGGTTATTATAAATTGAACGTAGATGGTATCATTACCGATTATCCTGAGGATGCACGTGAAACAATTAAGATGTTAAAAGAGCAAGAAGCAGAAGAAAGTGATTTGTTCGATAAAATTACAGAAACAACAGATGATTTGTTTTCGAAGTTATTTATAAGTTATCCAGCTGCTGGCTAAATGCTAGCAGCTGTTTTTTTGTGAAAAGAATATATCTCTAAAGTATTGTGTAAAATAATAAGTGTATATGTATACGTGGTTATTTGGGTTTCTTACATTGTTACATTATTGTCAAATAATAAATGATTACTGTTTATTTGGAGTGAGTATAATAAAAATAGAGTGATAGATAATGGGATAACACGGGATACCTAATAGAATCAATGTTTTATATATTTACACTATTCTAAATATATAAACTTTAAAAAAATAGTATGTTAGCGTTTTCATAACTTTTAAGTTATGCTAGAATAAGGACATAAGTTATTAATTATTACAAAAAGAAAAAAGACTTTCTTTTTTCTGTTAATTATAAGGGGGCATTTCATTATGCGTATTGGGGTACCAGCAGAAATTAAAAACAACGAAAACCGTGTGGCAATGACACCAGCAGGTGTTGTACATTTAATTCGTAACAATCACGAAGTATTCATTCAAAAGGGTGCAGGTTTAGGATCTGGTTTCACAGACGCTCAGTATGTTGAAGCGGGAGCAAAAATTGTTGAAACAGCTGAAGAAGCTTGGAACATGGAAATGGTTATGAAAGTTAAAGAACCAATTGAAAGCGAATACAAACACTTCAGTGAAGGTTTAATCTTATTCACATACTTACACTTAGCTCCAGAGCCAGAATTAACAAAAGCTTTAATCGAGAAGAAAGTTGTTGCGATTGCATACGAAACAGTACAATTAGACAACCGTTCATTACCATTACTTGCACCTATGAGTGAAGTAGCGGGTCGTATGGCTGCACAAATCGGTGCACAATTCCTTGAGAAAAACAAAGGCGGTAAAGGTATCTTACTTGCAGGTGTTCCAGGGGTTAAACGCGGTAAAGTAACAATTATCGGTGGTGGACAAGCTGGTACAAATGCTGCTAAAATTGCAGTTGGACTAGGTGCGGATGTAACAATCATCGACTTAAGCGCAGAACGTCTTCGTCAATTAGATGACATTTTCGGAAACCAAGTAAAAACTTTAATGTCTAATCCTTACAATATTGCAGAAGCTGTAAAAGAGTCTGATCTTGTAATCGGTGCAGTATTAATCCCAGGTGCAAAAGCGCCAAAACTTGTAACAGAAGAAATGATTAAATCAATGGAACCAGGTTCTGTTGTTGTAGATATCGCGATTGACCAAGGTGGTATTTTCGAAACAACTGACCGTATTACAACTCATGACAACCCAACTTACGAAAAACACGGCGTTGTTCACTATGCAGTTGCTAACATGCCAGGTGCGGTTCCACGTACATCAACTCTTGCATTAACAAACGTAACAGTACCATATGCAGTACAAATTGCGAACAAAGGCTACAAAGAAGCTTGCCTAGGCAACTCTGCATTATTAAAAGGTATTAACACATTAGATGGCTATGTAACATTCGAAGCTGTTGCAGAAGCTCACGGTGTAGAGTACAAAGGTGCTAAAGAATTACTAGAAGCAGAAACAGTATCTTGCTAATAAAAGCATTATACAAAACAAAATCGAACAATATATAAAACAACATGATAAGAGCTAAGAGATAATACCTCTTAGCTCTTCTTGGCAAAAGGGGGCATACATCGTGGCCAACCTATTTAAAAAGAAATCCGTTACGCAATTGTTAGGGGAAAGTAAAAGTAAAACTTTAACGAAAACGCTAGGGGCATTTGACCTAACAATGCTAGGGATTGGTGCGATAATTGGTACAGGAGTTCTAGTATTAACTGGATTAGTAGCAGCAAGAGATGCTGGTCCAGCAGTTATTTTTTCATTCATGATTGCAGCAATTGTTTGTGGATTTGCAGCTTTATGTTATGCAGAGGTTGCGTCTACACTCCCAGTTTCAGGTAGTGTATACACATATTCATATGCAACAATTGGTGAGTTTATTGCCCACCTAATGGGATGGACATTACTATCTGTATATGTCGTAACAACTGCCGCGGTAGCTGGTGGATGGACGGGGTATTTCAATAACTTAGTGAGTGGATTTGGATTACACATCCCAACAGAGCTGTTAAAGATTCCATCTCAAGGTGGTATCGTGAATTTACCAGCGATCATCATTACGTTAGTTTTAACTTGGTTACTATCAAGAGGTACGAAAGAAAGTAAGCGTGTGAATAACATAATGGTATTAATTAAAATTGGTATTGTTGTATTATTCATTGCGGTTGGTGCGTTTTATGTACAACCAACAAACTGGACACCATTTATGCCGTACGGTATTAGCGGAGTCTTTGCCGGAGGGGCAGCAGTATTCTTTGCTTTCTTAGGATTTGATGCATTAGCGACTTCTGCTGAAGAAGTAAAAAATCCACAACGTGATTTACCGATTGGTATTATTGCTTCGTTAATTATTTGTACAATTATTTATGTTGTAGTTTGTCTCGTTATGACAGGTATGGTTTCTTATAAAGAATTAGACGTACCAGAAGCTATGGCATATGTGTTAGAGGTTGTAGGACAAGATAAAGTAGCAGGTGTAATCGCAGTTGGAGCTGTAATTGGTATTATGGCTGTAATCTTTGCTTACATTTATGCAACGACACGTGTATTCTTCGCGATGAGCCGTGATGGCTTATTACCAAAATCATTTGCGAAAATTAATAAGAAGACAGAAGCGCCAGTATTCTCAACTTGGTTAACAGGTATTGGTAGTGCCTTAATTGCTGGATTTGTCGATTTAAAAGAATTGTCGAATTTAGCGAATATTGGGGCATTGTTAACATTTGCGATGGTTGGTGTGACGGTTATTATTCTTCGTAAAACACATCCGAACTTACAACGTGGCTTTATGGTACCACTTGTACCAACGTTACCTATTATTTCAATCGCATGTTGTCTATTCTTAATGTTCAACTTGCCACTAACAACATGGATTTACTTCGGTGTTTGGTTAGCAATCGGAGTAGTTGTATACTTTGTTTATTCGAAAAAACATAGTCATTTAAAAGACGATGGAAGTTCGCAGGATAATTTAGAAAAAGCTAATTAAAAGGGATATAAGATAGTAAGCCTTGTGCGTCTAGGGAGCGCGCAAGGCTTTTTCTTTTGTTGAAATAATGGGGACCTATGTTACTATGGCGAATGTTGAAGGATTCATTTATTGCTTGAAATGTTTTGATCAAAGAAATCAAGCTGATAAATTAGAATTTGCTTCGTTAATTGTGGATGGAGTGAAAGCGAATAAATAGGAGAAGGATGCACAGTAGTTTTCGTGCATCCTTTTTTGTATGAAGAGTATGATAGATGCGGAGAATATTGGTATGTTTATGTTGAAATGTGAACGGAATTGTCAAAAAAATCTTTTGATTTTTATTGACACATATGAATAGGCGCTCATATAATAAAAGTATAAGATATATGAATGATTGTTCATATGTTCAATTAAAGAGGTGAGCTATAATGGCTGAAAATAAAGTAGTAACAACACAAGAAACTTGTTCTCAAACGGTAATTCATGAAGAAGTCGTGGATCAAGTAAAACAAACAATTCCAACTGATGAAAGTTTAAGTAAAGTAGCAGAATTATTTAAAGTATTAGGTGACCGTACACGTACGAGAATATTACATGCGTTATTTGAAGCTGAAATGTGCGTTTGTGATTTAGCTTATTTATTAGGAATGACACAATCATCTATTTCGCACCAGCTTCGTGTATTAAAGCAAGCGAAGCTTGTAAAAAATCGTAAAGAAGGAAAAGTTGTTTATTATTCGTTAGCTGACCAACACGTAATTCATATCTTCGAGCAAGCGTTTGAACACGTAAACGAGGAAGAATAAATCAGAACTCGAGGAGGGAGATAACGATGGCTGAAGCATTAGTGAAAAAGAAACTGATGTTAGAAGGTTTAGATTGTGCGAACTGTGCAATGAAAATTGAAAAGGGCGTTGGGAATATAGAAGGAGTAAATTCTTGCTCTGTAAACTTCGCAACAAAGACGATGGTTTTAGAAACGCCGCAAAATAGAGAGAATGAAGTTGTTACGGAAGCGAAGCAACTCGTTACAAAATTAGAACCGCATATTAAAGTACAAGAAGAACGAAAAACAAAAATTGCAAAAGAAGTATTTATATTAGAAGGTTTAGATTGTGCAAATTGTGCAATGAAGATTGAGAATAAGGTAAAGGAAATGCCGTCTGTTTCAGAAGCAACTGTGGATTTCGTATCCAAGAAATTGCGAGTAGAAGTTGCCAATAAAAGAGAAGTAGAAGCAACTATAGAAGACATAACAAATGTTGTTCAAAAGTTAGAGCCAGATGTGAAAGTTGTCCGTGAAGAGAAAGCTGGACACGACCATGGGCACAGTCACGATCACGGTGATGGAAATGTGAAAAAGATGATAGGGCGATTAGTAGTCGGTGGAATTTTGACAGCAGTTGCTGCCTTAGCTGATTTACCACAAATGATAACAATTCCATTATTCGTCCTTGCTTATTTATTAATAGGTGGAGATATCGTTTGGAGAGCGATAAGAAATATAACTCGCGGCCAAGTGTTCGATGAAAATTTTTTAATGGCAATTGCAACTGTAGGAGCTTTTGCAATTCAGCAATATTCAGAAGCCGTTGCGGTAATGTTATTCTATCAAGTAGGGGAACTATTCCAAAGTATTGCGGTAAATCGTTCTCGAAAATCAATTACGTCATTAATGGATATTCGTCCTGATTATGCGAATGTGAAGATTGGAAATGAAACGAAACAAGTATCACCAGAAGATGTACAAATTGGCGATTATATTATTGTTAAGCCAGGTGAGAAAGTACCATTAGACGGAAAAGTAGTCGAAGGAACATCGATGATGGATACTTCAGCGTTAACAGGGGAATCTGTACCACGTGAAGTAGAAGTTGGAAATGATGTATTAAGTGGTTTTGTAAATCAAAATGGTGTATTAACGATTGAAGTGACAAAAGAATTTGGTGAATCTACTGTATCAAAAATTTTAGATTTAGTACAAAATGCAAGTAGCAAAAAAGCACCAACAGAAAACTTTATTACGAAGTTTGCGCGTTATTATACGCCAGTCGTAGTTATTACAGCGGCGATCATGGCGTTTATTCCACCACTTATTTTAGAAGGTGCTACATTCTCAGAGTGGATTTATAGAGCGTTAGTATTCTTAGTTATTTCTTGTCCATGTGCGTTAGTTGTATCAATACCTCTTGGTTTCTTTGGAGGAATTGGTGGGGCATCTAAAAGTGGTATTTTAGTAAAAGGAAGTAACTATTTAGAAGCATTGAATGATGTGAAATATATCGTTTTTGATAAAACAGGAACATTAACAAAAGGTGTCTTTAAAGTTACGAAAATGCAGCCGAGTGAAGGCACTACAGCTGAGAAGCTTTTAGAATACGCAGCATTTGCAGAAGTGTATTCAAATCATCCGATTGCACAATCTATTCGAAATGCATACGGAAAATCAATCGATGAAAATAGTATTGAAGACTATAGTGAAATTTCTGGTCATGGTACGGTTGTAAAAGTACAAGGGAAAGAAATTTTTGCAGGTAATGCGAAATTAATGAGAAAAGAAAACATTACATTTAAGCAATCAGAAACTGTAGGTACATTAGTTCACGTTGCTGTAGATGGTAAATATGCGGGTTATATTGTTATCTCTGATGAGGTAAAAGAGGATTCAAAACAAGCGATTCAAAAGTTAAAAGAACTAGGCATTAAGAAGACCGTCATGTTAACTGGTGATGCAAAACCAGTTGGTGAAGCTGTTGGTAAAGAGTTAGGTTTAGATGAAGTTCATGCAGAGTTGTTACCACAACAAAAAGTAGAAGAAATTGAAAAAATCGATGCAGCGAAGCATGGGAAAGAAAAAGTTGCTTTCGTTGGTGATGGTATTAACGATACGCCAGTATTAGCGCGTGCAGACGTTGGTATTGCGATGGGTGGCTTAGGGTCTGATGCAGCAATTGAAGCGGCAGACATCGTTATAATGACTGATGAACCTTCGAAAATCGCGACAGCTGTAAAAATTGCAAAACGTACAAGAAGCATTGTATGGCAGAATATTATATTTGCATTAGGTGTTAAAGGGTTAGTTTTATTACTTGGTGCGTTCGGTATTGCAACAATGTGGGAAGCGGTCTTCTCAGATGTGGGTGTGACGTTAATTGCAGTATTAAATGCAATGCGTGTATTACGAGTGAAAGATTTATAAAAAAGAGGACGCGGGTTGCGTCCTCTTTTTTATTGGTTATTTTGTTGAAATTGACTCAATAAAATAATACCAAATATTATTTTATTTTGAAATACCGTAATATTAAAATTTACAAATAAAATATATTTGTCTTCTTATTTTAATATATCTTCCAAGAAGATACATATAGTATTGAAAAAACAGAGAAGGAGCAACTTCTCTGTTTATTTTTGTATGTTTTTTTCAACTTGTTCTCGAACAGTTTGAATGTAATTCATTTTATGATCCCAACATTCTTGGCTTAAATCGACAGGGTACTCTTCGGGATTTAAAGTTCGCATATATTCTTCCCAAAATAGTGCGAGGCTCTGTTCGTTATATTTTTGAATATCTAATATGCTTGGTAATTCGTATGTTCGTTTGCCGTTAACGAAAATATCTTTATGCAGTTCACATGCTTCAAAGTTTGTTACGAATTTACTTATATATGTGTGAACCGGATGAAACATTTTTAATCGTTCTTCTTTTCCGGGTTCTTCAGCATCTAATGCAATATAATCGCCTTCTGCATGGTTATTAACTCGGTTAATAATACGGTAAATTCGTTTCAAGCCTGGAGTAGTAATCTTTTCCGGGTTAGATGAAATTTTAATCGTATCATTTAATGTTCCGTTAGTATCTTCAATCGCAACTAGTTTATAGACGGCTCCTAGTGCTGGTTGTTCAAAGGACGTAATTAATTTCGTTCCAACACCCCATACGTCTATTTTTGCGCCTTGAGATTTAAGGTGCATAATCGTGTATTCATCTAAATCGCTAGAAGCAATAATTTTTGTATTTGTAAACCCAGCTTCATCTAGTAGTTTTCTTGCCTTTTTAGATAAATAAGCCATGTCACCACTATCAAGACGAATGCCATAGAAATCGATACGATCTCCGAATTCTTTCGCGACACGAATTGCATTTGGAACACCTGATTTTAAAGTGTCGTATGTATCAACAAGAAACACACACTTTTTATGTGTCTCAGCATATTTTTTAAACGCAACATATTCATCGCGATATGCTTGAACGAAAGAATGGGCATGAGTACCGGCTACAGGGATGCCAAAACGTTTTCCGGCACGAACGTTGCTTGTAGATGAAAATCCACCAATAAAGGCCGCTCGTGTACCCCAAAGGGCAGCATCAAACTCATGGGCACGTCTTGTGCCGAACTCTAAAAGTTCATCATTAGTTGCGGCATGCTTCATACGAGCAGCTTTTGTTGCGATTAATGTTTGGTAATTCACAATGTTTAATAGGGCAGTTTCAATAATTTGTGCTTCTCCGAGTGGTGCATCAACACGTAATAAAGGCTCGTTATTAAAAACAACTTCACCTTCTTGCATACTACGAATCGTACCGGTAAATCTCATATTTTGTAAATAATGAAGAAATTCTTCTTCAAATTGTAATTCTGCTAAATAAGCGATATCGCTTTCGGTAAAACTGAAATTTTCTATGTACTCTACAATTTTCTCAAGACCAGCAAAAACAGCATAACCGTTTTCGAATGGAAGTTTTCGAAAATATAAATCAAACACGGAACGGCGATTATAAATACCGTCTTTCCAATATGTATAAGCCATATTGATTTGATATAAATCTGTATGTAAGGCATAACTATCGTCTTTATAATAAGTCATCGCGAAAACACCTCCATAATTTGGTTATAGTATACCAATTTTTCACCGTTCGTAGCAAAGAAGGAATATTGAAATGAAGTCAAGAGAGAAAAAAATGAAATAATGCATATTTTTTAGAAAATTAGAATTTATCAATTTATATTTCTATAGATTTTATGTATTATTAGAGTAATGGGGGTAATGAGAATGGAGGAGGACAATGCAACAAACATTAGAAAAAATAGGCAAACAAGTCTTTTACAAACGGCTACAGCAAAAAATGACACAAGAAGAATTATGTCAGGGCATTTGTTCTGTCTCATATTTAAGTAAAATAGAAAATGGAAAGATTGAAGCGTCAGAAGAAATTCTACAATTGCTCTGCACAAGGTTAGAAATTGCTGTGACGGATTTGAGAGATGTAGAGGAAGATGTGAAGGGGAAGTTGGATGAATGGTTGAATGCACTCGTCCGTTTGGACAAGGCACAGGTTGAACGTATATATAATGAATTGCAAGAAGATATGCAACATGTTTTAGATTTTGAAATTATAAATTATTATAAACTACTTAATATACGTTATTTACTGATGAAAAGGGACTTTGTGGAAATTTCGGCGGAGTTGGATAAACTTAAGAAGGCATATAAGAAATTTTCGCCTTTTCAGAAGTTGTTGTATACGTATAGTAAGGGATTATTATGCTGTTTACAATATAAGTGGAAAAAAGGATTAAGTTATTTATTAGAGACAGAAATCATGGCAAAAGAGCTGGGATATCATGAGACTGGAATTTATTATAATATCGCCCTTACTTATAGCCATTTGGAAATTCAACATCTTACGTTGCACTTTGCAAATATTGCACTAGAGGCATTTAGGAATGAGTATAAATTTCGGAATGTGATAAACTGCCAAATTCTCATTGCATTAAGTTATGCGGAACAAGGACAATATGAAGAAGCTTTAGGGATGTATGAGAATATACTGAGGGAATCAGAGGCTTTTGCAGATAAAGACGTTCTAATGGCGATCACTTTAAGTAATATCGGGAATATATACTATAAAAAGAAAAAGTATAATCAAGCGAAAGATTATTATTTAGAGAGTTTGCGACTTCAAAAACAAATAGATTTAAATTATATAGACACATTATATGAAATCGCATTAGCATATATTAAATTAGAGCAGTTTGAAGAAGCAAGAGAATGGATTGAAAAAGGTATTAGCGCTGCTAAGTCTGAAGAGAGATTTAATACAAAATTGTATTTACTTCTTATGCTTAGATATAAGTATTTTGAAGAAGCGCAAGAGTATAAACGATTTTTGGAATTAGAAGCTATCCCGTTTTATAAATCAGCGGGAAATAAAATAGAATTGAAGAAAGTATATGTGGAGCTTGCGGAATATTTTTCCGAATCACTACAATTTGAGCAAAGTAATCACTATTATAAGTTAGTTATTGAAACGTTAGAAAATCATAAGGAGGATGAAAAATGAAAAAAACATTAGCTGGAATTTTAGCGGTTGCAGTAGTACTTACAATTGTCGGTGGAGTACAGTATACGAGTAAACCGGATACTTATGGATTAGATTCCGGTGTATCACAAACTGTAAATGTATAATATTGAAAAACCCCTTTCCAATCGGAAAGGGGTTTTTTCAATATTTGTTCCCCAAAATTCTACAATACTTGAGAAATTAATTAATTGAATTTTTAGTATATTAATAGTGAAAACATAATGCTAATATGAAACTACTCTTTTTCAAAAAAAAATTATTAGGGGGAAGGTTCATGAAAAAGAAAAGTTTAGCATTAGTGTTAGCGACAGGAATGGCAGTTACAACGTTTGGAGGGGCAGGATCTGCATTTGCGGATTCTAAAAATGTGCTCTCTACGAAGAAGTACAATGAGACAGTACAGTCACCTGAGTTTATTTCTGGTGATCTAACTGGGGCGACTGGTAAGAAAGCGGAATCTGTTGTGTTTGATTATTTAAACGCAGCAAAAGGTGATTATAAGTTAGGGGAAAAGAGTGCGCAAGATTCTTTCAAAGTGAAGCAAGTGAAGAAAGATGCTGTAACTGATTCAACAGTAGTACGTATGCAACAAGTTTATGAAGGAGTACCTGTATGGGGGTCTACTCAAGTAGCTCACGTAAGTAAAGATGGCTCTTTAAAAGTGTTGTCAGGTACAGTTGCGCCTGATTTGGACAAGAAGGAAAAGTTGAAAAATAAAAATAAGATTGAAGGCGCAAAAGCGATTGAAATCGCACAGCAAGATTTAGGTGTAACACCGAAATATGAGGTAGAACCAAAAGCAGACTTATATGTATACCAAAATGGTGAAGAAACAACATATGCATACGTTGTAAATCTAAACTTCTTAGATCCAAGTCCAGGAAACTATTACTATTTCATTGAGGCAGACAGCGGTAAAGTGTTAAATAAATACAATAAACTTGATCACGTAAATGATGATAAGTCACCGGTGAAACAAGATGCTCCTAAACAGGATGCAAAAGCAGCTGGAAAACCTGTAACTGGAACAAATAAAGTCGGAACTGGTAAAGGTGTATTAGGAGATACAAAGTCGCTTAATACAACGTTATCTGGATCGTCTTATTACTTACAAGATAATACACGCGGAGCAACGATTTTCACTTATGATGCGAAAAATCGTACGACATTACCAGGAACATTATGGGTAGATGCTGATAATGTATTTAATGCAGCGTATGATGCAGCAGCAGTAGATGCTCATTACTATGCAGGTAAAACATATGATTATTATAAAGCTACATTTAACAGAAATTCTATTAATGATGCAGGAGCTCCGTTAAAATCGACAGTTCATTACGGAAGTAAGTATAACAATGCATTCTGGAATGGCTCACAAATGGTATACGGAGATGGTGATGGTGTAACATTTACTTCATTATCTGGTGGAATTGATGTAATTGGTCATGAATTAACGCATGCTGTTACGGAAAACAGTTCAGATTTAATTTATCAAAATGAATCAGGAGCGCTAAATGAAGCAATTTCTGATATTTTTGGTACTTTAGTAGAGTACTATGATAACCGTAACCCAGATTGGGAAATTGGTGAAGATATTTACACGCCTGGTAAAGCTGGGGATGCGCTTCGTTCTATGAGTGATCCAGCGAAATATGGTGACCCAGACCATTATTCTAAGCGTTACACTGGTACTAGTGATAACGGTGGGGTGCATACAAACAGTGGTATTATTAACAAACAAGCTTATTTATTAGCAAATGGCGGTACGCATTCTGGTGTGACTGTAACTGGCATTGGTAAAGATAAGCTAGGAGCAATTTATTACCGTGCAAACACACAATACTTCACGCAATCTACTACATTTAGCCAAGCTCGTGCTGGTGCAGTACAAGCTGCAGCTGATTTATATGGTGCGACTTCTGCGGAAGTAGCAGCAGTTAAGCAATCATTTAGTGCTGTTGGTATAAACTAAGGTTTTAAGGGAAGTTATTAATAAAATACTTCAAAAATAAAGAAGGAGCCTATGCTCCTTCTTTATTTTTTTCTCCATTTTTTCCACAAATAAAACAATCCAATAGCGCCCGCGATTGTTACAATCCACTTCGCTTCATTCGTTCCGTTCATGACATGATAGGCAGAATATACTTCAATCAATAAGGCCGGTATTTTCCCTATTGTGCTGGCAATACTGAAAGAGAGTAATGACATTTTGCCTAGAGCGGCAAATAAAGTCACGATACTTGATGGGATGAAAGGTATCAATCGAAACGATAGAACGAGTAGAAAGGCCTCTCTACCTTCTACATAAAGTAGGCGTTCTACCTTTGGATACTTATTTACTTTGCTGTGAGTGAATTTCTGAAGGCCTATACGATAAATATAAAACGAGATAATAGCTCCTAGTGCCTCACCTGTGATCGAAATAATGGTTCCGTTTGTTACACCAAAGAGCTGTATGTTAATAGCCGTCAAAAAAATACTCGGGATAACGCCTAAAAGACTGATGATGATGTTAATTAAGATACTAAGCGGAATTGCGATGGAATAATAGTCTGTTAAGAAGTTTTGAATTGTTTCGGCCATTGTTTAAAATCCTTTATCTTTTTTTGCATTACACCATATTTCTATTGTGTAGGCAAGTGCAAATTTACATAATGTAGAAAAACTTTGATAAAACACCTTTTATATACCTTATAAGGGTATTAGGTATATAAAAGTATGGGGTATATTTTAAGTGTTGAGAAAATGACCAATAAACCTTGTATTTAAAGGGTTTATTGGTCATTTTGGTGGGTGTTTTAAATCGGGAAATAATTTGAAAAACATAGGGGTATATTTATAGGTAGGGCGAAAATAGTGGTTTAATGAAACTATATGGCAAAATAGATGAGGAATTTAAAAAATGTGTATGTTTTTTCGTTGTGAAATTGACTTTTAGTGAAGTTATGATAATAATCATGGAAGAGGTGATATGATGAAACGAATAAGCAGTCTTTTCTTGAGTAGTGTATTAGCATTAATGCTGATTTTAAGTGGATGTGCAGGAAAAGAACAAAAAACAGAGAAACAAACAGGGAATCAATCGACATCAGTAGAAAAAATTAGTGATAATATTTTAGATGAAATGGAAGGGCCACCTAAAAATGGTCACACGATTGAAAGACATGTAGGAAAATCAGAAGAAGATTTGAAGAATCGCTTGAAGACAGATAAAGTATCAGCAGCAAGTACATACTATGATAAGGAAACAGCGACGAAAGCTGTAAAAGATAGTTTGAAGCAACATGATAAGGAAATTCAAGATTGGTTAAAAAATTCTAAAGAGGCTCGTCTCGTATTAAATACAACTCACTCATTCCCGGTGGGGAAAACGGTAATAAAGAAAAACATGAATGTAAAAGACAAGTTAGTAAAAACAGTTACTGTTTTAGCGAGAGATAAGTCAGGAGAATTAGGATATAAGATCATTACTTCTTATCCATCTGACAAATAAGAAGGGGGAGTACATATGTATACGACATTACAATACTTTCTTAAATCGTACTGTACGTTAAGTATTCATGAGGATGAAATAGTGAACGTGATGGAAGAATTTATAGAGCAAGAAGATGAAGAAATTATTTTGAAATTGCGTGATGAATTAGTAACGATGAAAAAAAAGAATGCGTGGGAAGAAGCGTGCGTATTAGCTGCGAAGCAAGGAAATCGTATGTGGTCTTTAGAAGAAACGAAAGACCATCTGGAAACCTTTATACTATTATTGCAAAAGAAAAAGGCGTGATCTACTCACGCCTTTTTCTTTATGCTTTTGGAAACTTGTCTGTTGGATAGTATTTCATTGCTTTGGGGCACTTTTATATACGCTTTTTGAAATTTGTCCATTTGATATTACTTCACCGTTTTGTGTTACTTTTTTATACGTAACCGCTGTGATTTTATCACCAGTATTACTAATTACTTGAGAAGAAACTTCAACATTTTTACCAGTATTTGTACCGAAAATGCGCGTAGTAATACTGCCTCCATTTGAAAATGCTTGAATATAAATATGGTTACCTGTATTGTTTTTAAATTTTAAATCTGGACCGTAATCTGCCACTGCTGCATCTTGCCCAAGTGGTAAATAATTTACAGGCATAGAATGATTGCTTCGAGAAACAATTCCTAAATCTGCTCTTAAAGCTGCACTATATAAAGTACTACTAACTTGGCAAACGCCTCCGCCTGCACTTTGTATAACTTTACCTTGTGAATAGACCGCTGCGGATTTATAACCATGTGCAGCATCAGTTACGCCAACACGGCCATTAAAACTGAATGTTTCATCAGGTGCTACAATAACTCCACTTAAAGTATTAGCTGACTTATTTACGTTAAAGGATTGATTGCCATTACGCCCAGCCATTGGAGTCGAGTATTCAGCGATTACTTCTTTAATCCCCATTTTTTGTATATCTTCTGTAGAGCGTTCAGGTTTTATGAGTGTAACTGGTAATGTAACGTCTGATGTACCAGCAGTAATGGCCTTTTTCGTTAAATCAGTTAATTTTCCTTTATCAATTTTTTCTCCATTTTGACTTTGGCTAATATTTACGGTAGAACCTTCAATTTTTAATTCTGCATTAACAGGATTTTTTAATGTTTCATTATATTTATCCTTCATAAAGCTTTCATAAGCAGTTGTATTTAATTGAGGTGTTAATTTATAGTCACGTTTTAATTCACCGTTCTCAGCTTGCTTCCGCATTTTGTAACGATTTATTGCGTTGCCTTCTTGTTCTTTAAAGATTTTGTCGATAATATCTTTTTCTTTATAATTTATCCCTAAATCTTTCCATGTGTAAGTTTGTTTATCGTTTTGGAATATGTAGGTAAGGGATTTTTGATCTAATTCAGTTATTTTTTGATTAATAATAGCTTGAATATCTTTTTTATTTTTTCCATCGAGAGAAATACCTTCAAATGTAGTATTGGGTAATGCAGTAGTATCTAATTGATTATTTAGTTTGGATACATATTGATATCCGCCAACACCGCCTACACAAAGTAATATGCCTCCAGCAATTGCAGAACCGATCAGTATTTTACTTAGCTTCATTTATTTCCCCCCAGAAAAATTGGTATAAATATATGTATTACATTTTTTGTATAAAAATGATGAAAATAACAGTATGTATGTCCTAGTATACTATTATTTTCACTATGTGTGTAATGTTTTTATAAAAAATGTTACACTGTTGTAATAATTGTCTCTTTTTGTCACAATATGTGTGAGAAATATGTTGAAAATCATAATAAAAAGGCTGTCTAGAAAGATCTAGCAGCCTTTTTATTATAATTTTTTATGCTCATTTTTATTCGTAACACCGAGATGTTCTTGAAGTGTTGTCGATATATCGTTGACACTTTTTTCGTCTGGAACGTAATAATAAATACCACCTATATATTTATCAGTACCTTCTACTTGTAATTTGTCCATTTTTAAATTTGAATCCATTGAATTTTTGGCAATTGCCATCATATCATCAAAAGTTAAATTTGTTTTTAAGTCTTTGTCGACAGCATCTAGTAGGCCGCTAATTTTATTAATTGAATTAAGGGATAATGCTTTTTCAGCAATTGCTTCTAAAACAAGCTGTTGACGTTGACCGCGCATATAATCACTATCGATATGACGAGTTCTCGCTAATGCAAGGGCTTCTTCTCCATTTAAATGTTGACGTCCTTTTTTTAGATGAATTGCATCTGCTTCGTCTTTACTATTTTGTTCTGTGAACTCAACCGGTACGTCGACAGTAATACCACCAAGGGAATCGACAATTTTAATAAAGGATGTAAAGTTGAATTTTACATAGTAGTCAACTGGAACATCTAAAAAATTCTCTACTGTATCAATCGTACTATCTACACCACCGAATACGTGTGCGTGTGTAATTTTATCATATTTATCACGCGATTTAATGTAGACACGTGAGTCACGTGGAATGCTGACAAGTTTAACGGATTTATCGTTTTTATTAATTGTTGCAAGTAACAACGCATCTGTACGAGTTGCTTTCCCATAATTTTTTTCCCTAATATCACTTTCATCTACACCCATAATAAGCACAGAAATGTTATCAGTCATAGGTTTAACAGCTTTTTCACGTTTGCTGGATTTATCTCCGCGACCTAGTTCAGCATAAGCATTACTTAAAACAGATTTTGCTTTACTGTATATATGGAAGGAGTAGCCACCTGCTCCAAGTGCTACAATTAGTAACGGAATAAGAAGGAGCCAAAGCAGGCGTTTTTTCTTTGAGCGTCCCTTTTTGGCTCGTGTATCTTTGTTCATGTCAGATTTCATCATTTTTTCTCCTTTAAAACTATCAAAGTGTATACATCTAAAAGCGTATTCAAACACATAAAAAATATTGTACGCTAAATAAAAGCGATTGTACATGTATAAAAAATAGACGTCTTGATTATTTATCCCGTATTAACGGGCAGTAAAACTCTCACCTCAAAGTCCAGCGAATACAATGAAGTTAGGTGGGGGATAGCCCCCTCTGATTAAAGTTTCACTTTATAAGACATCTATTCGTTATTGTATACAAAAGATAGGGATAAGAAAATGATAAAATTTTACCTAATTACAGCATAATGCTTACGATAATCGCAGATAAAATACTAACGAGAGTAGCTCCATATAGTAATTTTAAACCAAATCGTGCAACGACGTTCCCTTGTTCTTCGTTTAATCCTTTTACCGCACCTGAAATAATTCCAATGGAAGAGAAATTGGCAAAAGAAACGAGGAAGACGGAAATTATACCAACTGTGCGGGGAGAAAGGCTGTTAGAAATTTTACTAAGGTCCATCATGGCTACAAATTCATTCGTTACAAGCTTCGTTGCCATAATGCTACCAGCCGCGACAATTTCAGAGCTTGGTACACCGATAAGAAATGCAATAGGTGCAAAGACGTAGCCGATTAATTGCTGGAAAGTAATGCCGAATATAATGAGGAATAGATCATTAATGCAGCTAATTAATGCGACGAATCCGATAAGCATAGCACCGACGACAATGGCTACACGGAAACCATCAAGAATGTATTCTCCAAGCATTTCAAAAAAACTTTGTTTTTCACCTTTTATTTCCAAAATATCTTCGTCATCTTTTACGTCGTAAGGATTAATGATGAGTATGATAATAAAGCCACTAAATAAATTAAGAACGAGTGCGGTTACTACATATTTAGGTTCAATCATTGTCATATAGGCACCTACGATGGACATAGATACTGTTGACATGGCAGAGGCGCAAAGTGTATAAAGACGGTGTTTTGGAATTTGAGCTAATTGTTTTTTTACCGTAATAAAAACTTCTGATTGGCCGACAATGGCAGAGGCGATAGCGTTGTAAGATTCTAACTTCCCAAGACCATTTATTTTACTAAGAAAGTAGCCAATCCAACGAATGAAAAATGGTAGTATTTTAAAGTGTTGTAATATACCAATTAAGACAGAAATAAAGACAATTGGTAATAATACAGTAAGGAAAAATGGCATTTCACCTTTATTTGCAAGACCACCAAATACGAAGTTTATACCATTAGCAGCATACTCGAGTAGCTTTGTAAATAGACTGGAAATGATTCTAATAAGTATGAGGCCGATTTCTGTATTTAATAATAAATAGGTTAAAATTAACTGTATAATAAGCATGATGAAAATTGGTTTAAATTTAATATGTTTTTTATTATTGCTAGCAATATAAGCGAGTAAGAAAACAACAATCAGTCCGACGAAAAAAGTAATAAATTTCATAGTAAGCCCCCTAAAAGAGATATTCTGCTATATATGTTTGTCATTTCAAGGGAGAATATGCATCTTTGGTAAAGAAAGGAATAGAGAGACCATGAATATATGTAGAGTACATCACGTTGCAATTATTTGTTCGAATTATGAAGTATCAAAGGATTTTTACACTAGAATATTAGGCTTTAAAGCATTAAATGAAGTATATAGAAAGGAACGAAACTCTTATAAATTAGATTTATGTGTGGGAGAAGAGTATCAAATCGAGTTATTTTCATTTCCAAACCCTCCTGAGCGACCAAGTTTTCCAGAAGCAGCTGGGCTTAGACATTTAGCATTTGCTGTTACAAATATAGAAGAAGCTGTAAACCATTTAAATCAATGCGGTGTGGAAACTGAAGCGATACGTATTGATGAAATCACGGATAAAAAATTCGTCTTTTTCCAAGATCCTGATGGCTTGCCTTTAGAATTGTATGAGAGCTGAAAATTGGTGAATTTTATATAGGGTTGCTTTCAAATAAATGAAGAAACTAAAGTGAAACTTCTTTTTAAAAGGAGGTGTAACTTTAGCTAAGAAAGCTAAAGAACATATGTGGATATTTTAAAATTATTGATGGTAGTTATTCTTATTGCGTTAACGGCATTTTTTGTGGCTGTTGAGTTTGCAATTATTAAAGTACGTAGTAGTCGCATTGATCAACTCGTCAGTGAAAAAAAACGAGGAGCATTAGCAGCGAAAAAAGTAACTTCCAATTTAGATGAGTATTTATCAGCATGTCAGTTAGGGATTACAATTACTGCTTTAGGGCTCGGGTGGTTAGGGGAGCCAACCATTAAACATTTACTCGAGCCGTTATTTTTAAAATTACATTTATCTCCTACAGTTTCCAGTACAGTTTCGTTTATTATTGCCTTTGCAGTGATTACATTTTTACATGTTGTCATTGGCGAACTTGCTCCGAAGACGTTTGCTATACAAAAAGCAGAGCAAGTTAGCTTATTATTATCAAAGCCGCTTATTTATTTTTACCGGGTTATGTATCCATTTATTTGGGCTTTAAATGGTTCAGCAAGGCTTGTAACAGGGTTATTTGGTTTGCATCCGGCCTCAGAACACGAAGTAGCTCATTCAGAGGAAGAACTTAGATTAATCTTATCTGAAAGTTATGAGAGTGGTGAGATTAATCAACGAGAATTCAAATACGTAAATAACATTTTTGAATTTGATAATAGAGTTGCAAAGGAAATTATGGTACCTCGTACGGAAGTTGTAGGCTTATATGAAGATGAACCATTTGAAACACATATTAAAGTAATCGCACAAGAAAAGTACACGAGGTATCCTGTATTTGGCGAAGATAAAGATGAAATTGTTGGAATGGTTAATGTAAAGGATTTATTTATTCGTTATATGGATGGCAATCAAGATGAGGAATGCTCGATTACACCATATACACGTCCAGTTATTGAAGTGTTAGAAAATATTCCTATTCATGATTTACTATTACAAATGCAAAGAAGACACATTCCGTTAGCTGTATTATATGATGAATATGGTGGTACAGCAGGGATTGTTACGTTAGAAGATATTTTAGAAGAAATTGTTGGAGAAATCCGAGATGAATATGATGAAGATGAACACCCACCGATAGAACATATAAGTGAAGGGTGTAAGGTTGTAGAGGGGAAAGTGCTTATTAGCGAAGTAAATGATTTATTTGGCATACACTTAATTGCTGATGATGTAGATACAATTGGTGGTTGGATTATGGTACAAAAACAAATCGTTGCTGAAGGGGATATTATTGAGAAACACGGTTTTTATTTTAAAGTCCTTGAAAAGGATATGCATCAAATTAAGCGAGTGGAAATAAAGAAAGTAGAAGAATGAATTTCTATAAACTTTAATAAAAAGGATATATAGAAAAATAAATGTTTGCGCTTTCAAAAAAGGTGCTATATAGTGAAGGTGGATACTGAAAAATTCTTCTGAATGATACTCGTGTTTTTAGAGGGCGGATTTTTTTGATAAGGATTTAGAATGAAAAAGTATAGGTGATAAAAATGATAGCAACGAAGGATATACGTATAGAAAAAGATTTTTTAGGTGAAAAGGAAGTACCAAGTGTAGCTTATTACGGTGTACAAACATTACGTGCTGTAGAAAACTTCCCGATTACAGGGTATCGCATTCATCCGTCACTTATTACGGCAATGGCAATTGTGAAAAAAGCGGCGGCACTCGCAAATATCGATACTGGTTACTTAGCGAAAGACATTGGACACGAAATTGCAGAAGCAGCGCAAGAAATTGTTGATGGGAAATTTCATGATCAATTTATTGTAGATCCAATTCAAGGCGGTGCTGGAACTTCTATTAATATGAATACAAATGAAGTAATCGCTAATCGAGCGTTAGAACGTATGGGATATGAAAAAGGCGAGTATGCAAAAATTAGCCCAAATACGCATGTAAATATGGCTCAATCAACGAATGATGCGTTTCCAACGGGGATTCATATTGCAACTCTTATGATGTTAGAAGAACTTCTTATTACAATGGAAGAACTTCATGCTGCTTTCCGTGCAAAAGCAAAAGAGTTCGATCACGTCATTAAAATGGGACGTACACATTTACAAGATGCTGTGCCGATTCGTCTTGGTCAAGAATTTGAAGCGTATAGCCGAGTGCTTGCGCGTGATATAAAAAGAATTAAACAGTCTCGCCAACATTTATATGAAGTGAATATGGGGGCGACAGCTGTTGGTACGGGATTAAATGCAAACCCTACCTACATTGAACAAGTGGTGAAACACTTGCGAACATTTAGCGGATTCCCACTTGTTGGTGCAGAACATTTAGTTGATGCAACGCAAAATACAGATGCATACACAGAAGTATCTGCAGCATTAAAAGTATGTATGATGAATATGTCTAAAATTGCGAATGACCTTCGTATTATGGCATCTGGTCCACGTGTTGGATTGGCGGAAATTCAATTGCCAGCTCGTCAACCAGGTTCATCTATTATGCCGGGTAAAGTAAATCCTGTTATGGCAGAAGTAATTAATCAAGTCGCTTTCCAAGTAATTGGTAATGACCATACAATTTGCTTAGCGTCAGAAGCAGGACAACTGGAGCTCAACGTAATGGAGCCTGTGCTCGTATTTAATTTAATTCAATCTATCAGTATTATGAATAACGGATTCCGTGTATTCCGTGAATATTGTATTAAAGGAATTACAGCAAATGAAGAATTGCTGAAGCAATATGTTGAGAAAAGTGTTGGAATTATTACGGCAGTTAACCCTCATATTGGTTATGAAGCAGCATCTCGCATTGCACGTGAAGCAATTGAAACAGGAAAATCTGTTAGGGAGCTATGTTTAGAGCATGGTGTACTGACAGAAGAAGAATTGGATATTATTTTAGATCCATTCGAAATGACGCATCCTGAAATTGCTGGAGCTTCTTTACTAAAGAATAAGAAGATGTAATGTGAAAAAACACCGATCCATTTGGATCGGTGTTTTATTTTTAAAAGATATTAAATACAGCATTTAATTGGAGTAAGCTAATAATAGCTAAGAAGATTAAACTATATTTCATCACTGTTTTAAATAGAGCCGATTCTTTACCAACTAGTCCAACTGCCGCACAAGCAACTGCTACAGATTGTGGTGAAACCATTTTTGCTATTGTGCCACCAACTACGTTTAATGAAACGAGAGTAGATGGTACGATGTTTAATTGATCGGCAGTTACTGCTTGAAGTGGTGCGAATAGTGAACCACTAGATACTACTGAACCAGTAATGAATACGCCAATCCATCCTAAGATTGGAGAAAGAATAGGGAATGCATTTCCAGTAGAAGAGAATGCAAGTCCAAGTGTAGATGACATACCAGAGTAGTTCTCTACGTAAGCTAAAGCGATAACGCTACAAATTGTATATACTGGAACCTTTAATTCTTTTATTGTTTCAATCATTAATTCTTTAATCATTTTGCCGTTTACACGGTAGACGATAAGTGAAACGATAATTGCTAATACAATCGCAGTAGTTGTAGAAGAGAATACATCTAGTTTGAAAATCGCTGCGAAAGGTGTATCAGCTTTTGTGATTGGTGCAGTTTTTATAACTTGATTATGAAGACCAGGGAATTGAATGTTAAATACTAAGTTTGCTAATGGACCATCCGGAGCAAATAAAGCTTTAATTGGTTTTAAATTAAAGATTGTTACAAATGCAGTTAAGAATACGAATGGTGACCAAGCATATAAAATTTGATTGAATGTATGAGATTCTTTTTCTTCTTGTTTTTCTTCTTTAGCAGAAGATTTTGGTTGCCAAACACGTAAGAATAATGCAAGAGCGACCATACTTACGACTGCTGCGAAAATATTAGTAAGTTCAGCGCCTAAGAAGTAAGTTACAAGGAACTGAGTAATTGCGAAAGAAACACCACTTACAAGAATACCTTGCCAAGTTTCTTTAATGCCTTTAAATCCATCTACCATTGAAACAAGTAAGAACGGTAAAACAATGCTAATGAATGGCAAAATGTAAACTGCTTGACGACCGACAGTTAATGCATCTATTCCAGTTAATTGTGCAGGTACTGTAACTGGAATACCCATAGCCCCCATAGCACCACCAGCGATATTAGCTACTAAGCAAATACCCGCTGCTTTTAATGGATTAAAGCCCATACCTACAAGTAATGCAGCTGTAATAGCAACCGGAACACCGAAACCAGCTGCGCCTTCTAAGAAAGCGCCGAAAGAATAAGCGATTAATAATACTTGTAAACGTTGATCATTTGTAATACTTGAAATACTATCACGAATGACATTGAATTGTTCTGTTTTAACAGTTAATTTGTAAAGGAAGATAGCTGCGATAACGATAGTACAAATTGGATAAAATCCAGATAAAACACCAAATCCGGCAGATGCTACTGCTGCAGTTGTAGGCATTTTATAAACAAATATAGCAAGAATAATAGCAACAATTACACTGTAAAGACCAGCCATGTAACCCTTCATTTTGAATCCCACTAAACAAATAATGAAGCAAAAAATTGGAAGTGCTGCGATTAGAGCAGATAACCAAATGTTGTTTAATGGGTCATAAATTTGTGTCCAAGTACTCATAATAATGACAACTCCTATCTATTTTATGTGAAGAAATTCACATTATTTGTGAAACTATTCACAATCAACTTACATGCTTAGTATATTCTCCTTCAACACTATTGTCAACGTAAAAAAGTATAATTATTCCATAATAGTGTTAAAAGAAATACTTTGTTCATAAAGTAGACAAAAAGCCCACTCAAATCTATTTGAGTGGGCGGGATAAATGATTTGCATATTCCTTTCGTGTAGTTGTTTATATATTATAGATCCTATAGCTCTATAGTAGAGACCATCTTTGTATCGAATATAGAGCTGCAGAATGTACCGCTTATCCCATTTGATCAAATCAGGAGTGGGACAGTACATGTACTTAATAGGAAGTATTCCATCATAGTTCAAGCTAGTGAATATTAATTAAAAAGTAATAAGTTAATATTTAATGTTACGGCAGCTCTTTTTACTGAAAATTCCTTTTAGCGTAACAAGGAGGTTAAATATAACCCAAATACGTTACGATAGGTTATCAATTATAGACGGTATTTTACAATATCGTTACTATACGTTTCAATGAGGTGAAAATATAACAAAAAGCCTGATAAAACAACATTTGTAAGCAATGTATTCATAACCCTTTGTTTTGCTTTTTCGTTATATCATATAGTATAATATTCAAAATCAGCAGGGATTTTTCCTGAACTCTTTGTTGATGAAAGTGGAAAAAATTTTCAGCGTTCTAGGTTGATAAAGTTATGTCGTAACAGGAAATATAAGAACAGATATATAAATAAATAAAAAGAAAATAAAAACGAAAACGAGGGGAACTTTATGAGCCAAAATCAATTTGAATGTCGTATTTCAGAAGAAGATGTACAAATGTTAAGAGCGTTAGCACATCCATTGCGTCTACGCCTAGTAATGGAATTAATGCAACGTGGAACTTGTAATGTAACGCAATTACAGGAAGTATTAGAAATCCCACAATCAACGGTTTCACAACATTTAACGAAATTAAAGCAAAATAAAGTAGTACGCTTTGAAAGACGAGGATTAGAAGTGTATTATCAAATTCATAATGATAAAGTAAGTGAAGTAGTGAAAACATTATTTTCTTAAAATTTGAATATTATGGAAAGAGACGTGTGAAATATACGTCTTTTTTATTTGGAAGAAAAGACTATTCATCAACATACTGCTTTATCGAATATATTCTAAAGGGAAAAGAAAAGATAGAAAGGAGTGTAGTAAGCAAAAGGAGGAATAACAGGATGGACGTAAAACGTGTACAACAAATTTTATCTTCTTCAAGTAGAGTTGATGTTACATATGAGGGTGTACCAGTATGGATTGAGAGTTGTGATGAGCAGAGAGGTATTGCTCAAGTGTATGATGTATCTAATCCAGGAGAAAGCGTTCACGTGGACGTGACGGCTTTAGAAGAGAGGTAATAGAAAAGACGCTTCTAATTTTAGAAGCGTCTTTTTTATTTGTTATTCCATCATACTTGCAACTTTTTTAGAGCAGAGAAGAAGTACAAATCCTAGGACGATAACGATAATACCAATACTTGCAAATACTTCAAGATAGCCTAATGATTGTGTAAAGGAAGCAAGTTTACCAGCTAACCAGTTAGCCATACCTGAACCAGCTAACCATACACCCATTAGTAATGATGCTAATTTAACAGGTGCAATTGCACTTACCATTGATAGACCGATTGGTGATAAGAATAGTTCGCCAATTGTATGGAACATATAAGTGATAACGATGAATAATAAGTTTGCTTTAACAGTTATATCAGCTTCACTACTTCCAGTTTTTAGAACCGCTAATGTTAAAACAAGGTAACCTATACCTAGTAAAATCATACCAAATGCCATTTTTGTTGGTATTTTTAAATCGCCACGCTTTGATTTAGAAAGTTTTAACCATAGCATAGATACGAATGGTGCAAGTAGTACGATGAACGCTGGATTAACGGATTGGAACCAAGATGTTGGAACTTCCCATCCAAAAATTGTACGATCAACAAATTTATCTGTATAAAGTGTTAAAGAACTACCAGCTTGTTCAAAGCCTGCCCAGAAGAATACTACGAAACAAGTTAAAATTACAATTGCCCAAGTGCGATTTTTTTCTTGTTTTGTTAAAGGTTTCTTTTCGATTGCAGGTTGATTTTTTGTTTTTTTACCAACAACTGTTGTTCCTGCTGTACCAAGGTAGCGAGGAGCTAATAAGTTGAAAACAATTTGTCCAATAATCATACCGATACAAGCTGCTAAGAATCCGTATTTATATCCCATAACCATAACGCCATCAACGCTTGTTTTAAAGAAATCTTCTGCTAAAAATCCACAAATAAGTGGAGCGAAGAAAGCACCTACGTTAATACCCATATAGAAGATAGTAAATGCACTGTCACGACGTGAATCATTTTCGTTATACAATTCACCTAACAGTGTAGAAATATTTGGTTTGAAGAATCCATTACCAATAACTAATAGTACTAATCCAAGGAATAGTCCTGTTTTTGTATTCATGGAGAATAGTACAAAGTTACCAATCGCCATAATAATTCCGCCGAGAGTAATGGCATGACGTCTCGTAATATAATGATCAGTTAGCCATCCGCCTATAATTGGCATGAAATATACTGCCGCTGTAAAAGTACCATATAATTGCACTGCGAATGCCTTATCAAATCCTAATCCGCCACTAACGGCAGCTGTTGTTAAATAAAGAACTAAAAGGCCACGCATTCCATAATAACTAAATCTTTCCCACATTTCTGTTAAGAACAACAAATATAATCCTGGTGGATGTTTTTTTGGTGATTGTTGTTCTCCAGCTTTTTCTAATTTTAAAGCTGCATCCATTTTTGTTTCCCCCTAATCCTGTATAACGGATATTTATGTAATTATTTTAATTCACAAAATATTTAGAAGTCAATAGAATTATATGGAAATAGAAAGAAAATTTCTAAAAAAATCTATTTTTCTTCAACCGTTACTGTATTTTTCCCTGAAAACTATATAATAAGCGTTTTCAAATGTAATAATTGAATTCTAAAAGAAAATAAAATAGTGATTAATCAGAAAATTTAGATTAAAATATTTATTCCGATATAGAGAAAATATATTTTATTTACTTTTTTAATATAACATATTGGGAATAAAAATACAAAACGAAATAATATGACATTTACGTGAAATTGAAAATAACCAGCTCCATAGAAGGGGAGCTGGTTAGAAACATATTATTTAACAAATCGTTTTTCGATATCATCTAATAGTAGGTTAGCAGCCATTACACCACCAGCTGTATTCCAAATAACATCGTCAACTTTGTATGCTTTACCATTTTTCACTGCATTTAAGTTTTTAAATAGAGGATCATTGATATATTCTTTTTCTAGTTCAGATCCTTTTTTCTCATTGCCTTTATCGAATGTGAAGTAGAATAATACATCGCCATCCATTGCAGAAATACGTTCTTTAGATACGTTACGCTCTGCAAAGTCATCTTTATTTTGATCACCAGGACGTTTAAATCCAAGTTCTTTTAAAATAACACCAGAGAATGTATCACCGTGATAAATACGAACATCACCAGGCATGAAGCGAACCATAGAGATTTCTTGATTTACTTTATCGCCTAGTTTGGCTTTTAAATCTTTCATACGTTTGTCGTAATCAGCTAAAACCTTTTGCCCCTCTTTTTCTTTATTTAATGCTTTTGCATAAAATTTGAAGTTATCTTTCCATTCACCACGTAGCGTTTCAGAGAACACAGTAGGTGCAATTGCTTTTAGTTGCTCGTACACTTTTTCGTGACGCATTTTGTTACCGATAATTAAGTCCGGTTTTAAAGAAGCGATTGTTTCCACGTTCACTTGTCCTTCATCACCAACAACTTTTACATCTTTCATTTTATCTTTAATATGTGGATACCATGGGTCACCAGTCCAAGATTTTACAGCTCCAACTGGTTTCACACCTAATTCAAGTAAAGCTTCAGTACCTTCATTTGTTAAAATGACTACACGTTTTGGATTAGCAGGAACTTCTGTTTTACCCATTGCATGTTCAACCGTAATCATTTCTTTTTTTGTATCTTCTTTTGTTTCATCTTTCGTATTTGATTTTCCACAAGCACTTAAAAGTAATGAAAAAGCTAGTAAAAATACAAATGCTGTAAACGATTTCTTTTGCATGAATTTCATTATGTACCCCCTACATACTGAGAAGTTTTTTCAATAGCAAGCATGATATTAATCCTTTATCTTTTGATTGTCAATACATAAGGTTGAAAATAATTCTCATTTCCGTTGACAATGAGAATTAAGTTGAAATACACTTACAACGTATCATTATACATTGAAGGGGAAACGCTGCATGTTATTAAAAACAAATCGAGCAAAATGGATTGGATTATTTGTTGGGATCATTGCAGTCATTACTTGTATTTGGGGAAGTATTATTTTCGGATATACAAATACGAGTTGGAAATTAGCGTTAGATGCTTTTTTCCATTTTAATGGTTCCAATGAACATATTATTATTCAAAATGTGCGTCTACCAAGGGCGTTAATTGCAGCGAGTGTTGGTGCTAGTTTAGCCATTGCAGGTTGTCTTATGCAAACTTTAACTAAGAATCCGCTTGCTTCTCCAGATTTTATTGGATTAAATTCAGGCGCTGCGTTTTTCATCGTTGTGGCAATTGTACTTTTTTCCGTAACGTCATTATCAGCTTTCACGTGGATTGCCTTTTTAGGAGCAGCGGTTGCAGCTGTACTTGTATTTGCTTCTAGTTCTTTAGGAAAAGAAGGGACAACACCTCTTAAGTTAACATTAGCAGGGGTCGCAATTAGTGCGTTATTTTCATCATTAACACAAGGATTACTTGTTTTAAATGAAAAGGCGCTTGAAGAAGTATTATTTTGGCTTGCCGGATCTGTGCAAGGAAGAAAGTTAGAAATTTTACAATCTGTATTCCCATATTTATTAATAGGTTGGATCGCATCTCTTATGATGGCAGGGAAAATAAATACATTAATGATGGGGGAAGACGTTGCAAAAGGACTTGGACAAAGAACGATTTTAATGAAATCATTTGTACTACTTATTATTGTCCTGTTATCTGGTGGTTCAGTTGCGGTCGCTGGTCCGATTGGATTTATTGGTATTGTCATCCCACATTTTGCTAGATTTCTTGTTGGGGTCGATCACAGATGGAGAGTACCATATAGTGGTTTGTTAGGTGCAATACTATTAATCTTGGCTGATATAGCAGCAAGGTACGTCATCATGCCACAAGAAGTACCAGTAGGGGTTATGACAGCATTTATCGGGGCACCATTCTTTATTTATATTGCACGTAAGAGAGGGCTTAGCAAATGAAGAAGTATATCCCGTTTCGTATAGGAAAAGACGGATTTTCGTTTTTAATGTATAAACGAGCTTGTATCGTCTTAGTGAGTTTACTAGTTGTTTTAATAGGATTATTTTTTGCGAGTGCAGGCATGGGGGATATGAAAATTGCTCCTTATGATGTATGGCAAGCGATTACTGGAAATGGCGATGCGATGTCAAATATGGTTGTAAATAAATTTCGTATGCCGCGTATTTTAATTGCCATCCTTGTAGGAATCGCACTTGCTGTAGCAGGATGTATTTTACAAGGCCTCGTTCGAAATCCACTAGCTTCTCCTGATATCATCGGGATTACAGGTGGTGCAAGTGTTGCAGTTGTATTATTTTTAGCTATATTTAGTGATAAAAATAATGCGCTAACTGTAAGCATTCATTATATGCCGTTAGCAGCCTTTGTTGGGGCAACGATTGTAGCGCTTTTTGTATATTTATTTGCATGGAGAAATGATGGGTTATCACCGATTAGTCTTGTTTTAATTGGTGTTGGTTTTTGGGCATTAACGAAAGCAGCAACGACTTTATTTATGTTGTTAGCGCCAATTTATCAAGCGAGTCAAGCGAATGTATGGATTACAGGGACTGTTTACGGGTCTTCATGGCAAAACGTTATGGTACTTGCGCCGTGGGTTCTTATTTTAACGGTAATATCATTTATAGCTGCTAGACATTTAAATGCGCAAGAGCTAGGGGATGATATTGCGGTAGGACTTGGTGTTCCTTTAACGAAGTCACGCGTATTCATGTTATTACTTAGTACAGCTTTAATTGGTGGAGCAGTTGCCTTTGCCGGAGGAATTGGATTTGTCGGTTTAATGGCACCTCATATTTCACGAAGACTAGTTGGTTCTTTATACGGTGCATTACTCCCAGTCGCGGCTATCGTTGGTGCAATTTTAGTACTTGCTGCAGATTTAATTGGGCGCACAGTTTTCACACCCCTTGAAATTCCAGCAGGGGTATTTACATCAGCAATTGGTGCACCTTATTTTATTTATTTACTTTATAAAAGTCGGAATTCATAAAGGGAGATGAATATGCAAAAAGCATTGGAGACGAAACGTTTGACGCTTTCTTATGATGAAACAATTATTATTGATGAGTTGAATTTAGAAATTCCAAAAGGTGAAATTACAATCTTTATTGGTTCTAATGGTTGCGGAAAATCAACTTTATTACGTTCACTAGCTAGATTATTAAAGCCGACAACTGGTGACATTTTGTTAGATAATCAAGCAATTCAAAGTATGCAAACGAAGCAAATCGCTCGTCAAATGGCAATTTTACCGCAAGGACCGCAAGCACCAGAAGGTCTTACAGTATTGCAACTTGTAAAACAAGGGCGTTATCCATATCAAACATGGCTGAAGCAATGGTCAGAAAAAGACGAAGAAATGGTACAGAAGGCACTTGCAGCAACAGGTATGACAGAATTTGCTGAGCGTGATGTGCATGCTCTTTCAGGTGGGCAACGTCAACGTGCTTGGATTGCAATGACACTTGCACAAGATACAGATATTATTTTACTGGATGAGCCGACTACATATTTAGATATGACTCACCAAATTGAAGTGTTAGATTTATTATTCGAATTAAATGAAACAGAACAACGAACAATTGTTATGGTATTACACGATTTAAATTTAGCATGTCGCTATGCAGATAATATTGTAGCCATTCAAGATAAACAAATATATGCACAAGGTAAGCCGGAAGAAGTGGTAGACGAGAAGCTAGTACGTGATGTATTCCGAATGGAGTGTCAAATCAGTACGGATCCATTATTTGGGACACCACTTTGTATCCCGCATGGAAAAGGAAGACGTGTACGTAAAGAGGTTGCTCAGGCAATGAGATAAAGAAAAAGACGATGAGGGTCATCGTCTTTTTTATTTTTGGCACGAGAATAAGAGAAAGAGGGGAATACGCAAACGACGTTCATATTCTTCCGCGCTTTGAAAATAGGTTTGATCTGGTGTAGCTTCTTTTAAGTTTGTAATCGTGAATCCAGCTTGTTGTAATAGTGTGAAATATTCTTCTGTTGTACGATGATATTTAATAACTTCTTGATCAATCCAAGGTTCAACGCGTTTTCCCGTTTTAAAATAATTATCGACGAGCCAGCTCGTTCTTTTTCCGCTCGTTTGCAAGCTTTCAAATGAAGAGGTGATAACAGGATGCTGAACGCTAAAGGTAAAGGTTCCATTTGTTTTTAAAGTTTTGTACGCATTTTGAAAAATGATATCAAGATGTTCAATATAATGTAAAGCGAGTCTAGATGTTACTAAATCAAAAGTAGAAGGAGGGTATGTGTAGTCTTTGAGGTTTAAAAAATGAACGGCACCATTTTTGTTTTCTAGTTGTTTTACAGCCTTTTCATACATAAGCTGTGAGCCTTCAATACCAGTGTATGAGCGGCAGCCATTTTCTAATAATTCTTCGCCGAACTTGGCGTCACCACAACCTAAATCGAGAATTTGTGTTCCTTTTACGTCACCAATGAGTTGAAAGAATGCTGGCTTTTCAATCGATTCATTTGGGCTATTTTCTCGGTATCTTCGTTTCATATATTGTTCAAAAAATGCTTCGTTATTATATACATCAGATTCTATAAATGCCATGTTTGAAGCCCTCCTAAATATTTTTTTTATTCTATCAAATATGAAAAGTAAAAGATAGATTTCTTGTAATGAATCATTTATAATTTAAAGTTGTAAGCGGTTACTTTAAACTATTTTTCTATAATAAATTCTGAAAACGTGTTAAGCTAGTAGAGGGATTATTAGAACTATTAAGACAATAATTCGCTTACATGAACGATGGGAGGCTTCACGATGTCTAGTAAAACACTTGCGAAATTTTTAGAAGAAAATTTAGAGGATTTAAAATCAAAGGGGCTTTATAACGTAATTGATCCGCTTGAGAGTTCAAATGGACCGATCATTACAATTGGCGGAAAAGAATATATTAACTTATCTTCAAACAACTATCTTGGATTAGCAACAGATAGCCGTTTGCAAGAAGCGGCAATTGGTGCCATTCATAAGTACGGTGTTGGAGCAGGAGCTGTTCGTACAATTAACGGTACTTTAGATTTGCATATTAAATTAGAAGAAACAATTGCAAAGTTTAAACATACAGAAGCAGCGATCGCTTACCAATCAGGATTTAACTGTAATATGGCAGCGATTTCAGCCGTTATGGATAAAAATGATGCGATTCTTTCAGACGAGTTAAACCATGCTTCTATTATTGATGGTAGTCGTCTATCAAAAGCAAAAATTATTGTTTATAAACATTCTGATATGGAAGATTTACGCCAAAAAGCAATCGCGGCGAAAGAATCAGGGCTTTACAATAAATTAATGGTAATTACAGACGGTGTTTTCTCAATGGATGGGGATGTTGCAAAACTACCAGAGATTGTTGAGATTGCAGAAGAATTAGATTTAATGACATATGTAGATGATGCACATGGTTCGGGTGTACTTGGAAAAGGTGCAGGAACTGTAAAACATTTCGGTCTGTCTGACAAAGTTGATTTCCAAATTGGTACATTATCAAAAGCAATTGGGGTAATTGGTGGATATGTAGCAGGGAAACAAAACTTAATTGACTGGTTAAAAGTTCGTTCACGTCCATTCTTATTCTCTACAGCATTAACACCAGCTGATGCAGCAGCTTGCATGAGATCAATTGAGATCTTAATGGAAAGCACAGAGTTGCACGATCGTTTATGGGAAAATGGTCGCTATTTAAAACAAGGATTAAAAGAACTTGGCTTTAACATCGGAGAAAGTGAAACGCCAATTACACCTTGTATTATTGGTGACGAAGTATTAACACAAGAATTTAGTAAACGTCTAAATGAAGAGGGCGTATACGCAAAATCTATCGTGTTCCCAACTGTAGCTAAAGGTACAGGACGCGTTCGTAATATGCCTACAGCAGCTCATACGAAAGAAATGTTAGATGAAGCAATTCGTAAGTATGAAAAAGTAGGGAAAGAAATGGGCATCATTTAAGTAAAGACATCTTTTGAATAGCTTGCAAATGAGGAGTGGGGAAAATGAAAAAAATTCTAGTAACCGGTTCTTTAGGGCAAATTGGTTCTGAACTAGTAATGAAACTTCGTGATGTATACGGCGCATCAAATGTTATTGCAACAGATATTCGTGAAACAGATAGTGAAGTAGTAACGTCTGGTCCATTTGAAACGTTAGATGTAACAGATGGACAAAAACTACATGATATCGCAAAGCGTAATGAAGTAGATACAATTATTCATTTAGCAGCTTTACTTTCAGCAACGGCGGAAAAAAATCCGCTATTTGCATGGAATTTAAATATGGGCGGACTTGTAAATGCATTAGAAGCAGCTCGTGAATTAAACTGTAAGTTTTTCACGCCGAGTTCTATCGGTGCATTTGGTCCATCAACGCCGAAAGATAATACGCCACAAGATACAATTCAACGTCCTACTACGATGTATGGGGTAAACAAAGTAGCAGGAGAATTACTATGTGATTATTATCATCAAAAGTTTGGCGTTGATACGCGCGGTGTACGTTTCCCAGGCTTAATTTCTTACGTAGCTCCTCCAGGAGGCGGAACAACTGACTATGCAGTTGAAATTTATTATGAGGCGATTAAAAAAGGCACATACACCTCATACATTGCAGAAGGAACATACATGGATATGATGTACATGCCAGATGCTTTACAAGCGATCATTTCATTAATGGAAGCTGATCCAAGTAAGCTAGTGCATAGAAATGCATTTAATATTACAGCAATGAGCTTTGAGCCAGAGCAAATCGCAGCATCAATTCGTAAACACATTCCAACGTTTACAATGGATTATGCTGTAGATCCTGCTCGTCAAACAATCGCTGATAGCTGGCCAAACTCTATTGATGCAACAGCAGCAATGAAAGAGTGGGGCTTTAAAGCAGAATACGATTTAGACAAAATGACAACGGACATGTTGGCTAAGTTAAAAAAAAAGCTCACAGCTGAGTTAGTGATGAATTAATAGGAAGGGCCGATTCTTAGGAATCGACCCTTTTTTATTTGTATTTTAGGAATATACAAATAATTACAAATGTGATAGAATGAGTTAATTTGTGTGTAAAGGGGAGACAGGGAATGGAGAAATGGGAGTTAGCAAAGGAAATTTACAATACGTCACGTTTAACGGGAACATTTAAGCTTCGATCAGGACAAGTATCAAATCAATACTTTGATAAGTACTTATTTGAATCTAATCCAGTACTGCTAGTAGAAATTGCTAAACAATTGAAAGAGCTCATTCCTCCTGAGACAGAAGTGCTCGCAGGTTTAGAGATGGGAGGAATTCCAGTAGCAACAGCATTATCTTTACAAACAGGTATACCAGTTGTATTTGTAAGAAAAGAAGCGAAGAAGTACGGTACATGCAAGTTAGCAGAAGGCGTTGATATTACTGGGAAAAATGTTTGTATTGTTGAAGATGTTATTACGACAGGTGGTCAAATATTATTAAGCACGAAAGATTTAAGAGAACTAGGTGCGAAAGTACATCATGTTCTAGGTGTAATTGAACGAACAAAAGAGGGAAGAGAAAATTTATTAGAAGATGGCTTACAACTACATTCTTTATTTACAATGGATGAGTTAATTGAAGGAAAAAAGCAACATGCAGAGAGTTGACGTCGTATATGCACTCATACATGATGAAGAAACGGATAAAGTATTAATGGTACATAATGTAGAACAAAACGTTTGGTCATTGCCAGGCGGGGCTGTTGAAAAGGCTGAAACGTTAGAGGAAGCTCTAGTAAGGGAAGTAAAAGAAGAGACAGGTTTAACTGCTGTGGAAGGTGGACTTGTTGCGATCAATGAAAAATTCTTTGAAGAGTCAGGGAATCATGCGCTATTTTTTACATTCCGAGCAAATGTAGTAAAAGGTGAACTTATGGCAGAAGATGAAGAGGAAATTTCTGCAATAGAGTGGGTGGATCGAACAATCGCAAATGAGCGATTCCCATACTATGACGGGGGATTTGAATCATTATTAGAAATAGCCATTCCATACAAGTTTCAACCAGAAACAAAGTGATTGAAAGAAAAAAACAGGAGCGACAACGCTCCTGTTTTTCTATTCAATCGTCTTCAGTAATAACTTTTTCAATAGCGGTTTAATCTTCAATCGTAAATCTTCAGCGTGATTTGCAACTAAGAAGTGATGGTTATAAATGTTCTTCATTAATTGATAAGTTGCTTCTTTCGCTTCGCCTTCTTCGATGAAGATCCCGATTACTTCCATACCACTTTTACGAGCAAGTTTGACAGCTTCATGCGTATCTAAAATACCGTCTTGTTGGTAGTCTAGTGCAGAAGGCTCACCGTCTGTGAAGACAAGTAAGAATTTATGCTTTTCTGGTCTTTTTGCAAGCTTTTCAGAAACGATACGAATAATATATCCATCGCGATTATCTTCTTCTTCACGAAGCTGCATAATTTCGGGACCAACGTTTGGTAACGTTGAGTTTTTATACGTTACAACTTCATGGATAACGTTCGGCTTATCTTCAGGTTTAGCACTAGAAGCATCTTCCCAAAATCCGCTAATAGCGTGCGGGATTTTTAAAGATTTCAACGCTTCATGGAATAGGACCACACTCTTTTTCGTTTCTTCCATTTTGTTATACATAGAACCAGAGCAGTCCACTAGTAGTTGGAATGCAACGTCGAGCTCTTGTGATTCTTGCCCTTTTTTATAAAACATGCGAGGCTGCTTTTCAGTATAAATACGAAGGAATTTATTACGAAGTCTTCCGTAATATTTATCACTGTTTGCGTTTGTTTTATTTTCAATCGTTTTTTCGATAATTTTCTTTAATTCTTTTACATCTTTATTAACGACTGATTTGATAGCTTGGTAATCTTTTTTCTCGTCAGGATTTGGTTTACGTGCTTCTTTAAATGTATGAGAAGCGCCAGTGTTATACTTACCGTATGCACCGTCGTTTTGGCTAGAAGCGTGTGAAGCTCGTGCTTCTTCTGTGTCAGCACCATCAAAGTTAGATTGTGTACTTTTTTGAGAAGTACCTTGTACGGAACCTAGTGCCTGATCGCCATCTTCCGATTCACGAGCAGTATCACCCATCATATTTGTCTTTGTTCCGCTTTCTAATTCAAAGCGTAAGAAGTTCTCGTTTTCATTGTTTTTATTTTCACGGTGCCATGTTGAGAAGCTTTCATCCATTTTGTTTTTATTTTCATCGTCATCTATGAGCTGCGTATCATCATTTGCTAAATCTTCGACGCGACAGTTTTTTTCGTCTGTAATGACAGATAAATAAAGCGGTGCATGCCCGAAATAGTTGTTAAGCATATCACTTTCAAGAAGCTCCTCTAAGCGATAGCGAATTTTCTCAACGATATACATAATATCTTCCGTATTACGAGCTTGGAATGTTTCATGCAGAATAGCTTCAATTTGCTCGAAATATTCATTATTAAACATTTCATATTTGTCGCTCGTTAATGAAAGGTAACAGAGACAAAATAGACGATCACCATGATAGTTACGAACACGGTTTATTTCATTTTGTGAGCCGAAGTAATTGCGGTACATTTCTTTTCGGCGTCTAAAAATATGCTTTGTGCCAGGGCGTAAGCTTTTTACGATTTCCTCAACGCGTAAATCTTCTAATAGAACAAATAATTGTGTTAAAAACTTTTTTAGGGGCGATTCTTGTAATTCAATCGCATAAGAACGAATTAAAGTCATGTCCGAGTAATGTTTATTACCAAGTGCTTTTAAGAACACTTCGCTTTTTAATCCGATTACTGTATCTTCTTCTTTTCGATCATCCCAAAAATGACTAATGACAACTTTCTTTTCAATTTCGTCGTAGTATGCTTTATAGCCATATTCAAGATAGGCGTCATCTTCCTTTAGAAGGGCATACATTAAGTTTTCCATTTGTAGAAACAGCGACGCATCAATTTTTTTGTCACTAAAAATTTGTCTCATGAATTATCCCTCAAAGAAATAACTTTCTGCTAATTCACGGACAGTCATTTGTTCTGTTTCATCATTTAATTTTGCAATAATGCTTCGTTCAATAGCGCGCATAACAGGAATATATACACCTAAATCACATGCGTCGATAATACCACGGATACTTGCTGCTTCTTCACTTACACGTCCATCGTGAGCTAAAGGCATAAGGTCGCTTGCAAATGCAACGAACTTTTCAATTGTTGCAGTGTCTTTCAATTTTGATTCTGCTAATAATAATTCTTTTAATGTATCACCTTGGATGTAAGGAACTTCAATAATAACGAAACGGTTTTTTAACGCTTCGTTTAGTTCACTCGTACCAACGTAACCTTCATTAATTGCTGCGATTACACGGTACTCATCATCACCGTATACAACTTCTTGTGTAAACGGGTTTGTAATCATTTTACGATAATCTAATGCACCGTGAAGAAGTGGCAACGTTTCAGGTTTTGCCATATTGATTTCATCAATATATAGGAAATGACCGTTCTGCATTGCTTTCATAAGAGGACCGTTAACGAAGGTAACTTCAGATGCGCCACCTTTCGTTTGCAATGTGTTGTATCCTAAAATACCTTCTACATCTAGGTCGACAGAACAGTTAATACTATGCATTGGTTTTTGGAATAAAGAAGAAAGAGTTTCCGCTAGTACTGTTTTTCCACTACCAGTCGGTCCTTTTAATAGAATGTTTTTGCCAAGAAGAAGAGCTGTAATAGCGTCTTCGATAATGCTGTTATCAGACGCTTTATATATTTTTGTACCGATTAAATGTGCATTTTCACCAGCTTCTTTTTTATTCTTTTCATGAATTGTAGAAAGCTGCTGTTTTAAATCAGCATGTATATGAAATTGTTCTAACATGTATTTCCCACCTAACATTATTTTCATAAAGCAATACATCTTATGATAACTTGTTTTAATATGGTATGCAAAGAAAAGGAGAAGGCCAAATATAAAAGAAAAAGCAATCAATAGTATATTGATTGCTTATAGTAAAGGAGAAATGAGTCGCATGAAAGACTCTAATATTCGTTTTTTGATACTTCTTTTTTGGAAAGCGTTCCATTTAATTTCAGTGGAATGTTTAAAGTCTTCTTCAAAATCACGTTTAATATCATGAACAGTTTCTGATTCATAAAGAACACCAACAATTTCATAATTTAATTCAAAGCTGCGTACATCCATATTTGCTGTTCCAATTGTCGCAATTTTATCATCAACGAGTACAATTTTTGCGTGCATAAAACCATCTTTATAACTGTAGATGGAAGCACCAGCTTTTAAAAGTGGAGTGAAATAGGATTGCGATGCTTGATCACTAATGATGCTATCACTTTTACCTGGATATAAAATGCGTACATCTATGCCGGAAATTGCACTTAAGCGCAATAATGTTAAAGTTTCTTGGTCTGGAATAAAGTATGGTGTAGCGATCCAAATAGATTTTTTGGCAGAGCCCATAACAGCTAGTAACGTATTACGAATACTTTTATCATCTGAGCTTGGTCCGCTCGCTACAATTTGCACAGCACCGTCTGCATTCGAAATTTCTTTACCCGGGAAGTATTCTCTATTCATAAATTGCTCCCAAGAATAAGTATTCAACCCGCTAGAGGCATAGAGCCAGTCTTCTAGGAAGATTGCTTGTAATTTATATAACGCTTTTCCTTCTATTTTTAAATGGCTATCACGCCAAACTGGGAATTTTTTTGAACGGCCGAGATATTCGTCACCAACGTTGAGCCCGCCAGTAAAACCAAGTTCTCCATCCACAATGACGATTTTACGATGGTTACGATAATTGACTGTTTCAAGTAACCAAGCTGAAAAAATAGGGTCAAATTCTACAATTTCAATACCAGATTCTTTCATAGGTTGTAAAAATCGTCTTCTTAAAGTATTACTTCCGAGTCCATCATAAAGGAATCGTACAATAACACCGTCTTTTGCCTTTTTGATTAACGCATCCCGAACTTTTGTACCAATCTCATCAGATTTATAAATATAGTACTGGATATGTATGTGATGTTTTGCCTGCTCGATAGCTTGCAAAATTTCTGAGAATGTTTGATCTCCATTTGTTAAAAGTTTTGTAGTTGTTTTGTCTGCGGCAGGTCCACCTCCAAATTTTTGTATGACTTTTGTTAAGTGTGTAGAACGCTCATGTAAGGGGACTGTGAGTGATAATTCTACTCGTCTTCCTTCTAATATTTCACGGAATAATTTTCTTTGTTCTTCTGAACGATGGAGATGTTTTTTTCTTCTCCAACGGCTACGACCGAAAATGGAGTATAAAAGTACACCGACAATCGGTAGAAGCGCTAATACTAAAAACCAAGCTAATGTACTTTGGGGAGACCTATTTTCGATAAAAATAACAAATGAAATCCCTACGATTGTAATAGACCATAGGGCACCCACAAATGTATATAGCGAGATAGCCGATATATCTAAAAGTAAGAGAACGATAGAGACAATTGTAAATACTAATAATAATTGAACGATAGGTTTCTTCATTTTTATATATTTCCTCTAATCTTTCTTGAATATAGACTTTTTAAATAAGAGATGTAATGTGACATCCTTATTATAAAGTGTTTTTTATTTTTTACAAAATATAGGTATTCCCCTGTACTTTCCGCATTTGTCCTACATACAGTATCTTATTACGTCTTTATATAAAAAAGGGGGATGAATACAATGTATGGTCGTCCAATTGGAGGATTTGGTCACGGCGGTGGTTTTGGGCATGGAGGCTTCCAGGGTGGTTTTGGACACTCACCATTTTTTGGCGGAGGTTTCTTTCCTGGATTTGTAGCAGGTGCATTACTAAGCCCTGGTTTTGGTTATGGGGGATATAGTTATCCGTATTACCAGGATTATTCTTACTATACAGGTTATCAACAAGATCCATATTATTCATACAAAACCTATTAAGGTGAGGAAATTGAAAAGGAGAGGGGAAAATGAACTATGTAGAACATAACGGTGTGTATTATCGTAATCATCATGGAGGGCACCATAATCACGGCGGACATAATCATCATGGTGGACACAATCATTATGATCATCACCATCATCATCACGGTGGTGGATGGGGCTGGGGAGGTGGGTCTTGGGGTGGCGGGTTTTTCCCTGGGAGTTTTGCAGGGGGCGGGTTTGGCGGGCTTACAGCTGGTGGATTAACAGTGTCAAAAAGG